>JAQURU010000079.1 GCA_028715435.1 Minisyncoccota bacterium | reverse complement strand
ATCTTTATGTGTTTAAAAATCAAACCCGTTAAAATAACAATCAAGTATAATTATACTTATTCTCAAAAAATTGTCAACCCATAGCACAATCCTGTGGATAAATCCCCTTGACTTTACTTTTAAAATCTATTTGCTATAATACAATTGATCAGTAATGATCATACTTCTAAAGCTTAAGGGCCTCGCAAGGGGTCCTTTTCGCTTACAACAAAATATCTTCGTCTATTTCTCTTTTCCAACAGATAAAATTCCGTATTTTTTGGATGTCAAAAATTAAAAGCCCTTGTTTTGTTAATGCATTAAGTTCTGAAGCAACCCGTCTCGCAGTAGCGAAAATAGCAACCCTTTTCCCGTCATTTAATAACTGTTGGATAGGGTCGGCAAAATCGCTGTCACCGCTCCACAAAATAAAACTTTCAACTGCGTTTCTCTCGTAGTCAAGCAGCATGTCCCTCCCAATTTCCACGTCAAAATTACACTTCAGGTCCTCAATATAAAAAATCCCTTGCTGATTAAGCTCTTTTAATTTTTGATTTAGGTATGCGATAGTTTCAATCTGAAATTTCTGCAATAAGGGCTTTCGAATAAATTCTTTCAACAAAGCTGGCGAATCTGCTACTATGCTGGAAACGTCAATCGATAATTTCATTATTTTAACTGGCTTTGTCCTTAGGTCATAGCCCAAATCCCTAATTTCTTTTTGTAAATTTTCCGACTCAACATCGCCCATTAATTTACCGTTGTAAAATTTAATAAATTCAATAGCTTCAAATGAATCTAAAAATTGCTTAAGCCGCCTTAGATCTATGTGCCAACCAAGTTTATTCGCCCAAGGCCTAACATTGGCGTAATCAATATAAGTATTCGCAGAATTACCAAAAATTTTCTCCAGTTCCTTAACACGATCAGGAAACAATTCAGCTAACTTTTTTATACGTTCGGTTTTTGAGTTAAACATATTTACGATAATGAATAGCAAATGAACAAAAAGTTAAGAATGTTTTTTATTTCTCTGTTTAATCGTGTTAGGCATACACCTGTCATCACTATTCGCCTTTTTTAAGATTTCTTTTATGTAACTGTGTTTCATCTTTGTATACACAGCTCTTTCCCCCTTGGCTCTTTTATACCAAAATAACTTTAACTCAAAATACCTTTCGACTTCTTTAGGATGTTTTCGTAGATAATCACGAAACGCCAAAAGATCTCTGTAAGCAGCGCTACCAATAACAACCAGATGAATATGAAAATCGCCCCACCTGCTTTCTTTAACGTTACTCAAAAATATCTTGCCCTTTTCTCTGGGGTGGATATGACCAAAGCCAATTTGCCTTAATCCAGTAATTAATTTCTCTACTCCCTGCCAATTCTTAACTCCAACCATAATATCGATAATTCCCTTTCCACCCAAACCGCAAACTGCAGTGCTGCCAATATGATGCACTTCAATATCTTTGGCAATAGCAACGATCTTTTGCTTCTTTTCCTTAAACGCCTTTGTGAAGTTTTGATGATACGAATAAATTTTTATATAATCCATAAATTTCTTTAATTTATTGGATTAAGCTTTGCGCTGGAGAGACATTAAAATACCAAGGCCAATATAAAATGCTAAAGTAAACGAACCAGAATAGCTAACAAAGGGCAAGGGTATGCCCACCACCGGAAAAAGCCCTAAACACATTCCCACGTTTATACAAATTTGAGCCATTAATAAAAAAGCAAATCCAAAAGCAAACAAACGCAAAAAATTGCTTTGAGCCTGAAAAATAACAGCAATAATCTGCCAAAATAATAAAACAAAAAAGAAGAACAAAATGATAACTCCCAAAAGGCCAAACTCTTCGGCAATAGCTGAAAAAATAAAATCTGTTTTTGGCTCTGATAAAAAACCGTGCTGAGTTTGAGAGCCACCCCCAATACCCTTGCCAACAATACCACCGTTGCCAATGGCAATTTTTGATTGATTGGCTGACCAAGCAACTCCCTTATCGTTAATATTAGGGTTTAAAAAAGTTGTAATTCTTTGTTTTTGATAATCTTTTAAATAAAAATTCCAACCAAGAGCGAAAATTAAACCAAATAAAACAAATAATAAAATAAGATGCTTGATTTTAATCCCGGAAAATAACAGTATCCCCAGCCAAACAATGACTAAGCTTAAAGAAGAGCCTAAGTCGGGCTGAAATAAAATAAATCCCACAGGAATAAAAGCATACAAACCAGAAAGGGCTATGGAGCGGAACATATGAATTTCCGCATGACGACTGGAAAAATATTTGCTCAAAACAATTATCAAAACAATGGCAACAAACGGTTCTGGATCAAAAGATACCGGGCCTAATTTATACCAGCCCTGTATGCCCCGCGTTACTCCCCCCACCACCAAAAGCCCAGCCAAAGAAGCCACTGATAAAACATATAAAGAAAAAATGAGATAAGAATTAGCTTTAAGAAATCTTAAATCAATAAAACTAATGGCTAAGCCCCCTCCTAAAGATACAATAAAAAAAATTAATTGCTTCTCAAAGTTAAAATAATCCCCCCGACCCATT
>JAQURU010000030.1 GCA_028715435.1 Minisyncoccota bacterium | reverse complement strand
GCAAATAATTAGAAAAGAAAATGACTATGAAGCAATGAAAGCTCTTAGAAAATTTTGCGATGCCAATAACGGTTTTTTACGTATAAAATCTCGGCAAAAAGATCCTGTTAAAAAATATGCCGCTAAAATGGCAGACAAGGTTTTATATGACCAGGAGTTTTACCCTTCAACTGTTTTGAAGTGTTTTGCTGTGGCCGATATTTTTTTCAGTTTTTATTCAACTGGAGTTATGGAAGCTGCAATAGCGAGAGTTAGCAGTGTTTGCATTGCTCCAGCAGAGCAGGATTGGAGCGATATCCAAGGTGCTCAGTTTAAGGATTTGTCCCAAAGAGGGCTTTTTGACTGGCCAGGGGTTTCTTATTTACAAACTATCCCTGAAATTATCAGTGGTTTGGCACAAAAAAGAATTAGCGACTTTGCTTTTTTAGCACAGGAACAAGCTAAATATCTGCAAAGATTCGCTGATGGAAAAATTCATGGGGTGGCTGAGTCCATTGTTCTGGAAATTGAAAAAATACTGCAAAAGGAGTAGGATAAAGCATTATGAAAGTATTAATAATTAATATTGCTTTAAGGCCTCAAAGCCAGAATTTAATGTTTCCCATTGGTTTGGCTTACATTGCCACAGCCATTAAAAACGCTGGGTTTCAATTTAAAATTTTAGACCTTGATGTTTTAAGGATTTCTGATGAAGAAGTGGAGGAACGATTGAAGAATATTAATTTTGATGTGGTTGCTTTTGGCTGTATTGTTACTGGCTATAAGTTTGTTAAGAAATTAGCCGCCTTAATTAAAAAACATAAAAATGTTCCTGTTATTGTTGGCAATTCAGTGGCTGATTCTATCCCTGAATTGTTGTTAAATAAAACGTTGGTTGACGTTGCGGTTATGGGCGAAGGAGATATCACTATAGTTGAACTATTAAAGGCCTTGGAAAGCAAAACTCCTCTTGATAATGTTAAAGGAATCTTTTTTAAACGAGATGGGCAGATTGTTTCAACGCCTTCCAGAGAGCCGATTGCCAATCTTGACAGTTTGCCGTTTATTAACTATAATCTTTTTAGCATGGAAGTGTACTTGGATAAGTTTAAGTTTAATTTATCCGAGCCATATCCAATGGAATTTAATTCAATAAGAAGCTTACCTATTAATACAGCCCGAGGATGCCCTTTTCGATGCACTTTTTGTTATCATGTTTTTAAAAAAGTGCCTTATAGAGTTCGTTCAGTGGAAAATATCGGCCAAGAGATCAAATACCTTCAAAGAAAATTTGGGTTAAATTACATTCAATTCGCTGATGAACTTTCCCTTTTTTCTAAAGAGCGAGCCAATGATTTGGCCGATTATTTTTTAAAAGAAAAGATCGATATGTTTTGGATAGCGGACTGTAGAGCTGGCCTTTTTGGAGAAGATGATTTGGAGTTGGCTGTAAAATTAAAAAAATCGGGCTGCCTTGAATTGGGTTATTCCCTGGAATCAGCTGATGAAGAGATTTTAAAAGCAATGAACAAAAGAATAACCGTTGAAGAATTTAATGTTCAAACAAGGGTTTTGCAGCAAGCTGGTATAAAAACCTCAACCAGTTTGGTTGTTGGCTGTCCTGGGGAAACCGAAGAAACTCTAAAAAAAACATTTGATTGCTGTTATGACAACAACATTTACCCAAGCACTGGATATTTATTGCCCCAGCCAGGCACTGTGCTATATCAGCATGCTATTGAAACGGGCAAGATAAAAGACGAAGAAGAGTATCTATTGGCTATGGGGGATAGGCAGGATTTTACAATAAATTTAACTGATATGGAGCAGGAAAAAATGGAGTATCTGGTGAAAAGTCATTTAAAAAGGATCTCTGACAAGCTTAATTTGGGGCTTGACCCAGAGCATCTTATTAAAACAGGCCATTATAGGCAAAAAAAAGATAAAGCAGAAAATAACTAATATATGACCTTAGAGAATAAAACAATTTTAATAACTGGAGGAGTTGGATCTTTTGGCTCAAAATTTGTGGAAATTGCTTTGAAAAAATATAACCCCAAAGCCATTAGGGTTTTTGACACTAATGAGTTTAAAGAAGTGGAAATGGAAAGAAGGATTAGAGATGACCGTCTAAGATTTTTTATTGGGGACATAAGGGACTACGACCGTTTAAAAATGGCCATGATGGGCGTTGACATTGTAATTCATGCTGCAGCTTTAAAGCATATCACTGTTTGTGAGTATAATCCCATAGAAGCGGTTAAAACAAATATTGCAGGAGCTGTTAATATTGTGAAAGCTGCCTTAGACCAAGGCGTGGAAAGGGTTATTGCTTTGAGCACCGATAAAGCCGCTTATCCTGTGAATTTGTATGGGGCTTCTAAAATGGTAATGGAGAAAATTTTTATCCAGGGCAATACTTACGGAGCCAATAAAGGTGTTAAGTTTTCTTGCACAAGATATGGCAATGTGGTTGGTTCATCGGGCAGCGTGGTGCCTTTGTTTCGCGAGCAGGCCAAAAACGGAAAAATTACCATAACCGATGAAAGAATGACCAGATTCTGGATAACTTTAGAGCAGGGGGTGGAGTTTGTAATTAAATCAATTGAAAGGATGCAAGGAGGAGAAATCTTTGTGCCTAAAATTCCCAGCATGAAAATAGTGGATTTGGCCAATGTTATAGCACCCTATGCCCAGAAAGAGACCATTGGCATAAGGTCTGGTGAAAAAATGCACGAAACATTAATTACATTAGAAGAGGCCAAGCACACAAGAGAGTATGATGATTATTTTGTAATTGAGCCAGAATTTCCTTTTTGGCCATATAGCAAGGAAAAGTATGGGAAAAATTTACCCGAGGGCTTTGTTTATTCAAGCGACAAAAATACTCAGTGGCTGTCGGACTTGCGAAAGGTGATTGAAGAGCAATAAAAACTCCCCACTCCACCTCTCTGCCTTTGACAGAGGAGTGGGGTGGGTAATTGATAGATAAATAGTTTATGGCAAATGAAAAAACAATAATTCCATATGGCAAGCAATGGATTGACGACGATGATATTCAAGAAGTGGTTGATGTTTTAAAAAGTGATTGGCTCACTTGTGGGCCAAAAGTGGATGAATTTGAAAAAGCCATTGCCAATTATTGCAACGCAAAATATGCAGTTGCTTTTTCATCTGGCACAGCAGCCCTGCACGGGGCTTATTTTGTTTTAGGGATAAAACAGGGCGATGAGGTTGTTGTTCCACCTTTAACTTTTTCAGCCACAGCCAATGGGGTGGTTTATTGCGGGGGAAAGCCGGTTTTTTCTGATATAAACCCCAACACTTTGAATATTGACTCAAGCAAGATAGAAGAAAAAATAACTCCTAAAACCAAAGCCATTGCTATTGTGGATTTTGCTGGCCAGCCCTGTGATTTTGATGCTATAAAACAAATAGCTCAAAAGCACAATTTACCAATTATGGAGGATGCTGCCCATGCTTTGGGCTCTTTGTACAAAGATCAGAAAATCGGCTCTTTGGCTGATTTAACTGTTTTTAGTTTTCATCCAGTCAAAACAATCACCTCAGGAGAGGGAGGAATGGTTTTAACTAACAGCCAAGATTTTTATGAGAAATTAAAAATTTTTAGGCATCATGGCATTGTTAAAAAACCCGAGGACGGGCCTTGGTATTATGAAATTGAAGAACTTGGTTATAACTATCGTTTAACTGATATCCATTGCGCTTTGGGGCTTTCGCAACTTAAAAAGTTAGATAAATTTATTGCCAGGCGGAGGGAAATTGTTAAAAAATACCAAGAGGCCTTTGGCAATGTGCCAGAGATTATTTTAATAAAAGAAGAGAGCTTTGCGAAAAGCGCTTGGCATATTTATCCAGTTCAGTTTGATTTAACGAAATTAAAAATTGGCCGTCAAGAAATTTTTGAGCAATTAGGCCAAAAAGGCATTAAGTGCCAAGTGCATTATGTTCCGGTTCATTACATGCCGTTTTATCAAAAAAAATTTGGTTATAAAAAAGGCGATTTTCCCATAACCGAGCAGTATTATGAAAGAGCTATCACTTTGCCTTTGTTTTCCAAATTAACCGACGAAGAAGTTGATTACGTAATCGCCACTGTAAAACAAATAATCAATGTTAACAGGAAAATATAAAATTTTGGTGGTGGGGGCTGGGTCAATTGGTCAGCGCCATATAAAAAACTTGCAGGCGCTTGGCGTTAAGCAGATTGGCGTGGTTGACCCAAAATTAAAAAGTGGTAAAGGGCTGGTCTTTACCACCTTAAAGGAGGCTTTAAAAGAAAAATGGAGTGCGGTTTTTATTTGCTCGCCCTCTTCCACACATTTAAAAATTGCCTTGGAGGTTGCCAAAACCAAAACCCCAATGTTTATTGAAAAGCCGTTAAGCCACACCTTAGCAGGATTGAGCCAGTTGCAGAAAGCCGCTCAAAATATAAAACCAATAATGGTTGGCTATAATATTGACTTCCACCCTCAATTTAAAAAAATTCAAGCAATTCTAAAAAGGAAAACCCTGGGCAAGGTTTGGGGGGTTAGAGCTGAGTTTGGTTATTACTTGCCTGATTGGCGGCCGAAGACCGATTATTCTAAAGGATATTCAGCCAGAAAAGAATTGGGCGGGGGTATTTTGCTGGACGATATTCATGAGATAAATTTAGTTTATAATTTATTTGGGCCAATTAAAAATGTTTTTGGCCTTGCGAGAAAGCAAAGTAATTTGAAAATTAACGTTGAGGACTATGTGGAAATTATTTTGCAGTTTCAAAATGGAGTTATTGGCCAAATTCACATGGATTATTTACAAAGAAGCTATTCAAGGCATTTAAAGGTTATCGGAGAAAAAGGAACTTTAATTTGGGATTTGGGAAACGCTAAGTTAGATTTATTTTTAACAAGTACTAAAAAATGGAAAACAATTGACCAAATTAAAAATTTTGATGGCAACCAAACATATGTAGCAGAAGTGAAAGAATTTCTAAAATGCCTGCAAGCCAAAAAAAGTCCATCAAGCGACCTGCAAAGGGGGATAGAAACATTAAAAATTATTTTAAAATTAAAAATTAAAAATTAAAAATTATTTTGTTATGACAGGCATTATTATTCAAGCTCGTATGGGCTCAACACGGCTACCTGGCAAAATGGCCAAGAAAATTTTGGGCAAAACAATTTTAGAGCATGTGATTTTTCGTTTGCAAAAAATTAAAAATCCTGCCAAAATTATTTTAGCCACCACGATTAGTAAAAAAGATAATATCTTAGAAAGCATTGCCAAAAAAAATAAAATAAAAGTTTTCCGAGGAAGCGAAGAAGATGTTTTAGATAGATACTATCAAGCCGCCAAGCAATTTGATATTGACCCAATTGTTAGAATAACCGCTGACTGCCCCGTCTTGGATTGGCAGGTTTGCGATGAAGTTATCAATTTTTATTTAGAAAATCAATTTGATTATGTTAGCAATGTCAGGCCTCCAACCTTTCCTGATGGCCTGGATGTTGAAGTTTTCAGTTTTGCTGCTTTGGAAAAATCTTGGCAAGCGGCTAAATTAAAATCAGAAAGAGAGCATGTGGTGCCCTATATTGTTAATCATCCAGAGATTTTTAAAATCGGCAATTTAGTTAGAAACGGCAATGATCTATCTGATTTACGCTTAACTTTGGATGAAAAAGATGATTTGATTTTATTAAAAAAGATTTACAGCGCTTTATATAAAAAAAATAACTATTTTACTTTGAATGATATTTTAAAACTTTTTCAAAAAAACCCCGAACTGTTAAAAATCAATCAAAAAATAAAACGCAACGAAGGTTTTTTAAAATCTTTACGTGAAGATAAATAATCCTAGGTTTGTCCTCGGAAAGTTTCCCGAGGACGGGCCTAGAAAAAGTTAACAATTTTTCATATGAACCTAAAAGAAAAAAATAAAAAAGGCATTGAGTTGTATCAAAAAGCCAAGGAAATTATTCCAGGGGGCACAGGGCTTTTAAGTAAAAGGCCAGAAATGTTTTTGCCTGACCTTTGGCCCAGTTATTATCAAAAAGCTAAGGGCTGCTATGTTTGGGATTTAGATGACAACAAGTATTTGGATTTTTCTTCTATGGGCATTGGCGCTTGCATTTTAGGTTATGCTGATGATGATGTTAACCAAGCGGTTAAAGAGGCAATTGATAATGGTTCGATGAATACTTTGAATTGCCCAGAAGAAGTGGAGTTAGCCCAAATGCTTTTGAAAATTCATTCTTGGGCTGGCATGGTGCGCTTTGCCAGAACTGGCGGGGAATCAATGGCAGTAGCTGTTAGGATTGCCAGGGCTTTTTCTGGCAAGGATAAGATTGCTTTTTGCGGATACCATGGCTGGGCTGACTGGTATTTAGCAGCTAATTTGGCTGATGATAAAAATTTAGACGGGCATTTGTTGGCTGGCTTAACTCCCAATGGCGTGCCCCGAGGGTTAGCGGGAACAATGCTGCCGTTTCATTTTAATAAAATTGAAGAATTAGAAAAAATTGTCAAAGAAAACCAAGGCATTGGCCTTATTGTAATGGAGCCAATGAAATTTCAGGAAGATACAAGCGATTTTTTAACAAAAGTTAGGCGAATTGCCACCCAAATTAATGCGGTTTTAATTTTTGATGAAATAACGGTTGGTTTTAGATTTAATATTGGAGGGGCGCATTTGGAATTAGGAATTACTCCTGATATGGCGGTTTTTGCTAAAGGAATTTCTAACGGCTTTCCTATGGGGGCAATTATTGGTAAAAAAGAAATAATGCAAGCAGCTCAAACCAGTTTTATTTCCAGCACTTATTGGACAGAACGAATTGGCCCCACAGCTGCCATTGCCACAATAAATAAAATGGCAAGGGAAAATGTTCCTGAATATTTAGAAAAAATTGGCTTGGCCATAAAAATGAATTTATTGGAATTAGCTAAAAGGCATAATATTGATTTAACAGTTGAAGGTAAGCCAGCAATGTTGCACATTACTTTTAATTATTTTAATCATCAAGCCATTAGGACTTTGTTTACCCAGGAAATGCTAAAAAGAGGAGTGCTGGCTTCCGGGGGAATTTACGTTTCCTTGGCTTTTGAGGAAAAACATCTCAAAGAGTATTTCAAAGCGGTTGATGAGGTTTTTCCAATTTTAGCTAAGTCCATAGAAGCCAATAGAGTGGAAACAGATTTGGAGGGCCCAATTGCCCACTCCACCTTCCAACGTTTGAATTCAATAATTTCTTAGCAACAAGAAAGCAAGCCAAGCCGCTTGACTTTTTTGTTATTTTGTTGTAATATGCAGAAGGTATTTTCAAAAGTTATTTTTGTTAAAAAATCTGCCAAATCATAAAGAAAGTATGGAAGGAGAAAAAAGATGTTTGGAACATTTTTATCATTGGTTTTGGGTAGGGAACGAGAAGACGTAAAAAAATTAAAGAGACTTAGCGGAATGTTCGGTTTTACTCAAAAGGATAAAGCTCAATATCTACTGTTTAGTTATCCAAAAAATTTGGCTGGTCTGTGGCGTTTAGATCGTTTCCTCGCTGCAAAATGCAAGAAGGGGGGACTAAGGATTAAAAGGCGCTTTTTTCTGCGGCGATTTCAATTTTCTTGCTGCAACCTCTCTGCATTTCCGATTTTTTTTGGCGGGAAAGTCCAGCCGCATATTGAGCACACGTTTTATAAAAACGGTGCTCTATTTGCGAAAGTGTCGGAATACAACGGTTGGCTGGAGTTTGACTATGCGTCTGATGAGGCGAGGGAGTTCGTCATCGAATGCTATGACGAACTGAAAAAGATGAGCTTGAGTTAAATAAATGCCGCTGGTGAAAAATTTCACCAGCGCGCTTTTTTTTGTGAAAATTTGTGTTAAGATAGGCAAAAGATATGAAAGTTAAGCTTCGGAAAGCGGATTCAAGTGATATCGAGTTTTTGTGGCACTTGAGAAATCAGCCCGAGGTTTTTAAATTTTTTAAAAATCCCAAGCCCGTGGCCTTTCAAGAACATCTTGCTTGGATAATGCCAATTCTTGAAGGTGTTTCTTCTAAAGAATTATTTGTAATTGAAGTTGAGGGCAAACAAGCAGGGCAAGTTAGAATGGATATTGAGGGTGAGGAAGCCCAAATAAGCGTTTCTTTGCTGCCAAAATTCCAAGGCAAAGGAATTGCTTATGTGGCCCTAAAAATGATGGTCGAGAAAATGAAAAAAAAGAAAAAGATAAAAATCCTTCAAGCCGAAATTCATCAGGATAATATTGCTTCTCAAAAGCTTTTTGCAAGATTAGGCTTTTGCCTTCACAAGCAAGAAGGGGAGTGGCAAAAATATCAATATGAAAGTTAGTATAATTATTCCAACCTATAATTCAGCCCTTACCTTGGAGAGGTCTATTGAGAGCGCTTTAAATCAGGATTTTCCCAAAGACGAATTTGAGGTGATTGTGATAAATGATGGCTCAACTGACAATACTTTGGAAATTTTAAAAAAGTATGGAGAAAAAATAAGGGTTATAAACCAAGCCAATCAGGGGGCTTTGAGGGCTTCCAACAATGGCTTTAGGGCGGCTTTGGGGGAATATGTTATTAAGCTTGATTCTGATGATAAGTTTGAAAAAGACATTTTAAAAGAAATGGCCCTTGTGCTTGATAAAAACCCAGGCATTGATTTTGTTTACTGCGATTATTATGAAACAAAAACCAATGGAGAAACATTTTTGGTTTCTTGCTGCGCTAACATTTTTAATACCATTGGCATTGGAATAATGTTCAGAAAGCAAAAGTTTCAAGAGCAGGGTTTTTTCAATGCAAAAACTATGTTTGCTGAATATGATTTGCTTTTAAAAACCCAAGATATTTGGAAAGGTTATTGCATAGAAAAGCCTTTGTTTTATTATTTACGGCGAGGGGAAAGCATTACTGGCAAGCAGGGTTGGATAGAAAAAGCTATATTGCAGCTAAAAGAGCTTTATCCCAAAGATATTGCAAAAATAGAAAAAATAAGACCTTATTAAATGTTTAATAAATTGTTAAACAAAATAGAACCATCTGCCTCAATGGCTATTGCTAAAAGAGCTAAAGAGATGAGGCAATCTGGCATTGATTTGGTGGATTTGAGCATTGGCGAGCCGGATTTTTCTATGCCCGAGAATGTTAAACAAGCTGTTATTTTGGCCCTAGAAGAGAATAAAACAAAATACACCCAAAGCCAAGGAATTTTTGATTTAAGGCAAGCGATTGCTTTGGATATTGCCAGAAAAAGCCAAGCCCAATACAGCCCAGACCAAATTATTGTTTCCCCGGGCGCTAAGCAGGCCATTTTAATGGCTTTGATGACACTTTTAAATCCAGGGGAGGAGGTTTTAACTTTTGAGCCGTGCTGGCATAGCTATAAAGCAATGATTTATTTGGCTTTGGGAGAGTACAAGGCCTTTCCTGTTTTTGAAAGAAATGCCATGGCTAAAAATAAA
>JAQURU010000029.1 GCA_028715435.1 Minisyncoccota bacterium | reverse complement strand
CTACACGACGCTCTTCCGATCTCAGCAGATTTTTGAACCCGCCAGATTAAAAAAACGGCGAAAGCCACTGATAAAAGGGCAGAGCCCAAAACAAAAGGATAGATCATAAAATAATTCAAAATGCAAAATTCAAAATTCAAAATTTAGCTGTCGCTTCGCGACAATTTTTATAAAATTTTTGACTTTTGATTTATCATTTTGATTTTTAATTTTTGACTTTTGATTTATTACTGACACTTTTGGCAAAAACTGGCTTGAGGGTAAACTTTTAGCCGGCCCTGGGGAATTTCTTTGCCGCATTTGTCGCAAACGCCATAAGTGCCTTTTTTAATTTTATCCAAGGCCAAATCAATAGCTTTTAATTGCCCCTCCATTGACTGCTCCAAAGCCAAACGCATGCCAAATTCTTCAACTTCATCTGCTTCTTCTTCCAAACTTGTGCCTTTATCAAAATCGGGCATGTTAGAAGTCCACTCACCTTCATGAATTTTGGATTCTTTGGCAAAACCAGCTAAACGGTTTTCAATTTTGTTTTTTTCTTCAAACAATATATTTTTCTGTTCGTTCAAAAAAATTTTATTTAATTTTGGCATATATTATTAACAATGAAATTATTGTACTCAATTATTGCAATTTGTCCAATATCCGCTCCATTTGATTTAAAGAACTGGTGAAAATAAAATAATCTTTATAAGATGCGTAACAAACACCTAAGTCAAATTTTGTGAAAGTTTGAAATCGAATAGCAGTATTTTTATAATTTATTGTTTTAAAAAGATCAGCCAAAGCTGGTGTACTTTTTCCCATTAAGCTAAAAACAGCAGCGGTGCTGCTTTCTGCCTGGCTTTCCCATGCCTTAAAAGATTGTTCCAAAACATCTGCTTGGCTGGTTTGCACAATAAAGCCAAGGCGGTTGCCATAGACAGTGCCAAAAGTAACAACCGTTGATGTTCCATTGTCATTGGCCAAGGCGTCTGGTAAATCTGCTTGAAGAGCTGCAAAAAATTGCCAAGCAGTTAAAAACTTGCCTTCTGTTTTATTTAAAGCTGATATCTGCTCAAAGGTATTAAGCTGCAAGGTAGTATCAAGTATTTGCTGAACCGACAAAGAAAAAGACGCAAAATCATCAAACGTTAAAAGATTATTCCCAGTAACATTAATCAAAGAAGGTAAAGGAACGGCTGTGTTCTCCTCTAGCGGAATTTCTTCGGTTGTATTGTTTATATCACTGCTGGAGGTTGCTGTTTGGGTTGAGGTGGTTGTTTGGGTTGAGGTGGTTGTTAAATTTTCAGGAAAAAGATTTGGCCATTCTGCCTCGTTAAATGTGGTAGTTGAATTATTCGTTCCTATATTTTGATTGCTTTTTCTTTCTTTTAATTTATTAATTCCAAAATATAGCCCAAGAACAACTAACCCAATAAGAAACACGAAAAAGACTCGAACTATAATTTTTTCAAACAAAGAAACCCTTCTAATCATCGGGTGGAAAACAACGCTTTCTTCAAACTTTTTTGGGTTCTGGCGCGGCATTGCTTTCGTTTTATTGCTAATGCGCAATAGGAAATCTTTTCTCTGGGCTTCTTCTCGGGGAGAAATTTTAGTTAATCTTTTTAAAATCTCTTCTTTTAAAACTGGGCCCTTCAGCTTTCCTGAAAAAGCTTTTTTTTGTTCTTGCTCGGCAATTTGTTTTAATTTCTTAATGGCTTCCTGGCGGTTTACTTCCTCCTGCCTTTGGCGCAATTCAAGAGCTGTTTCTTGCGCCTCTTGATTTATTTGTTTTTGAACAACCTGTGCTTGGATAACTTCTTGTTCTTTCTCTCTGGCTTCTAAGCGAATTTTTTCAACCAATTCTTTTTCTTTTCTCTCTGCTTCTAAATCGGGTTTAATCTCTGGGGCAGTTGCTTCTGGTTTAAGAACTGAAGGCAATGGCTTATTCTGCTCTAAGGGCTCAACTGAAGGTGGGATTAATGCTTCTGGAGCAGCTGGCTTTGGCCCTGAGGCAGTTAAAGCGCTTTCTATAGGTTTTGGAGATTCTGGCTTGGCTAAAGCTGCAGCTTGCCCTGAAACAGCTGTATCTTGCTCCACAGGTTTCTTTTGCGTTAAATATTTTTTAATTTCAGAAGGAATGCTGCCAATGCTCACTTGAGCTTCAATTTCTTTGATTTCCTGATTTACGGCGTCTTCTTCTTGTTGTAATTTAAGAATTTTTGCTTGGTTTTGGTCTAAGCGATTTTCAATTTCTTTCCTGCGGTTTTCCGCCTCCCATCTTGCTTTCTCTTGGTTATGCCTTTTTTGAGCTATCTGCCACTGCTCTTGCTCTAATTTTCTTTTTTCTTTTGAATCGGTAATTTGCTGAATTTGTTTTTCAAAATCACTTGTTTGTTGCTCAATAGACAGCTCTTCTTGAACTATTGAGTGAATTTCTTTTTCTATGTTTTCTTTTTGAACCTCAATTTCTTTCTGAAGATTTTGAAGTTTTAATTTTTGAGAAAATATTTCTTGGCTTTTAGCAAAAACTGCATCTTTTTCCTTTAAAAGAAGCGTGCTGTTTAAAAATTGTTCTATTTCGATCCGCTTTTTTTCAAGCTCATTTTTTTTATCTTTTATGCTTTTTAAAGTTTTGTTTGTTTTGGCTAAAAGCATTTGAACCTTTTCTAATTCCTCCTCATGCGCCCACCTTTGCTCTTCTATTTCTCGAAACTGCTCTTCTGCTTCCCATCTTTGCTGCTCAAAAATCTTTTTTTGCTCGCTGTTTTTTTCGGCGTGCTCTTTTTGTTCTATTTGTTTTTGTTGCTCCTTAATGGTTTGAGCTTTTTGAAAACTTTTTTGAACCGCTAACTCTTGAAGCTTTATTCTTTCTAAAACAGCCGTTCTGTTTTCTAAAATTGGCTTGGCTTGTTCGTTTATTTTATTCAGCTCTGAAACAATATCAGCTAATTTTACTTCGAGTTTCTGCTTAATTTTGAGAAAATCACTTTGGTTGGTTTTATCAAAAATGGGTGGCTGTGAAAGAGGCGCTGGCACTGATGTTGGCTCAAGCGCTGGCCTTTTGATTGGCTCTAACCCTGAAACAGCTGTGGTGCTTTCTGAGGTTTTTGTTCCTATGTTTTCAAAAGCCGCGCTTCCTTGGCCAAAGGAAAATTCAATGTCTTCTTGTGCTTGATCTTTCTTTTGTTCTTGTTGTGGCTGAAGCGTTTCTGTTGGCTTGTCTGGCTCTCTTACTGTTTCTTTTGGTTCTGGTGGCGAAGCAACAGTTTTTTCTTTTGTTTTCTCTGGCTCCGGCTCTTCAATTTGCAGTGAAGCTAACGGATCGAAATAAGGCGTTTGGCTGAAGATTTCTTTTGGCTCTTTTGTTGTTTTTGCCTGTTTGGGAATTAAATCAGCTTTGATTTTTTGCTGTTTTTCAGCTACTTTCAAATCGTCTTCCATTGTTACAACAACGCCTTGCGATAAAATTTGATAGGCCTTTTCCTGGCTAATTTTTACTTCTGTTTTAACTAAAAAGTCCTTGTTGACAGGGTCAACAGTTGCAATGTCGTTCTGAACTTTTTTTGGATTGTTTTGATCGGGCATTTTGACAATGCCTTAAAAAGAAATCTCTTGCTTTGCGCTAAATAAAGCTCTGTCGCAGCAATCTACCTTCTTCCAAAAGGGCGCCTGCCAGGAGCGCGGCTTTTTGAAGCTGGATTATGAAGGTTATACTGCTTTTTTACTTCTGGTGAAAAACCAGCTGCTTTAGCTGATAAATCTATCCGGCCCTGCTCATCAATTTTTATAACCTTAACAGGAATAACATCCCCAATTTTAACAACATCTTCCACTGATTCCACTCTAAAGGGCGCTAATTCAGAAATATGAACCAGTCCTTCTTGCTTAGGGCTTATCTCTACCATGCAACCAAAATTAAAAATTCTTTTTACCTTGCCTTCAAACATTTCCCCCACTTCAAATTCATGTGTTAATTCTTTAATCCAATCAATAGCTTTTTCTATGGCCTCATCAGCTTGGCCCGTCACAAAAACCTGACCGTCTTCTTCAATATCAATGGCTACACCGCAAGTATCAATAATTTCATTAATAACCTTACCCCCAGATCCAATCACCATACCTATTTTTTCTGGATTAATTTGAATAATTTGAACTTTCGGAGCAAAAGGTGAAAGTTTTTTGCTTGGACTTTCTATAGTTTTGGCAATTACCCCTAAAATTTCTTCTCGGGCTTCTTTGGCTTTTTCTAAGGCCTTTTCCAGTATTTCTCTGTTAAGCCCATTGTTCTTAACGTCCATTTGAATAGCTGTAATGCCATTTTTAGTGCCAGCTACTTTAAAATCCATTTCACCATAATGGTCTTCTGGGCCCTGAATATCAGTTAAAAGCTTGTATTCGCTTAGGTCTTTTCCTGTAACTAAGCCAATGGAAATTCCAGCAACCGGTGCTTTTATTGGCACACCTGCTTGCATTAACGATAAAGTGCCAGCGCAAACCGAAGCCATACTGGTTGAACCATTAGAGCTTATTGCTTCAGAAACAATTCTAATTGTATAAGGAAATTCTTCAAAGCCAGGAATTAAAGGTAAAAGAGCTTTTTCAGCTAACATTCCATGGCCAATCTCCCGCCTGCCAGGACTGCCCAATCTTTTTACTTCGCCGGTTGAATAAGGAGGAAAATTATAATGATGCAAAAATCTTTTCTTGCCCGAAACCTCCATGTTGTCCATTAAAAGCTGGTCTCCGGGAGAACCCAAGGTTAGAATCGACAAGATTTTAGTTTCACCCCTAGTAAAAATAGCTGACCCATGAGTGCGAGGCAAAATATCTATTTCACAAGATAAAGGCCTTATTTGATTAAGGGCCCTGCCGTCGGGCCTTTTGCTGTTCTGTAAAATATTCTCTTTAAAGATCCTCTCAAGTTCTGCCTCAAAAAGCATTTTGGCTTGCTCTTGGCCAGCGTCACCTATATCGCTTGACAGGTCTAAAAGCATTTGAGCTTGCAATGCCTCTGTATCAGAGTTTCTTTGCTGCTTATCTGCCTGATAAAAAATTTGGCTTAATTTTTCATTTAAGTAGTTTTTGACTTTTTGGGATAGTTCGGGGCTAATTTCTGGGTTCGCAATAACTGCTTTCGGCTTAGCAATTTCAGAAAGAACCTTATTTTGAAAATCAATTATTTCTTTTAAATACGGTTTAGCAAAGTCATAAGCGTTTAAGATCATTTCCTCGCCAATCTCTTCACTTCCCGCTTCAATCATATTAATTAAAATTTCACCGTCTTGTTCAATAGCTGCTAAAACCAGATCTAAATCGCTGTTCTCTCTTTGCTCATAAGAAGGATTCAAAACAAACTGATCTTCCGCCAAACCAATCCTAACAACAGCTACGGGTCCTGACCAGGGAATTTCTGACATTGCTAAAGCTAAAGAAGCGCCCAATAAACTCAAAGTTGAGGGGTCATTGGCTGCATCCCAAGATAAACACGTGGCAATAACTTGAATTTCCCTGGAAAGACCAGCTGGGAAAAGCGGCCTAACCGCCCGGTCAATCAATCGCGAATTTAAAGTTGCTTCAGTTGAAGGCCGGCCTTCTCTCCTTACAAACCGAGAGCCCAAAATTTTTCCAGCTGCATAAAACCTTTCTTCATAATCGCAAGTTAAAGGAAAAAAGCCCTGCCCTGGATTATCTTTTCCCATAGTGGCTGTGCACAAAACCGATGTGTCTCCATACCTAATTAAACAGCACCCAGAAGCCTGTTCAGCCAGGCCCCCAACTTGTACTTCCAGCTTTCTACCACCAAGCTGAAACTCAAACATTTTTCTCTCTAACATAAATTTTTTGAACTATGGTTTTCGAGCTAAGAATTATGAAAAGGGAATCGTAGTTAAGCCACAATTCCAAATTCATAACCCCAAACCCATAATCCGATTAATTTTTAATTTTTATTAAATTCTTTCGGGCGTCTTGGGCAATATCAGTAAATTCATCGGCTATTTCTTTTAAAGTAGACGAGCTTGTTTTGCCAAAGGCCATTATTTCTACTCTTTTGCCTTGGTTCTTTAAATATTCAACCAAGGGGATAAAATCTCCGTCTCCAGAGCACAAAACCACTACATCCACCCCAGGAGCTGTTCTAATAGCGTCAATAACAATACCCACATCCCAATCTGCTTTTTTTTGGCCGTCATAAAACTCTTGTAAATCCTTAACACGCATCTCAATTCCCAGGTTATTTAAAGCATCAAAAAACGGCTTCTCTTCGCCAGTTTTTGTTTTAACTACATAAGCAAAAGCTCTAATAAACTTTCGGCCAGCAATGGCTGACTTTAAAACCTCGTTAAAATTTACCCTGGCTTGATGCAAATTGCGAGCTGAATGGTAAAGATTTTGAACGTCGATTAAAACCTCAACTCTTTGTTCTTTTGGCTTATTTAACATAGGGTTTTAGAATTATTGGCTTTTTTCTTTCAGCCCAAGCTTTTTAATAACCTGGCTGTGCTGCTTAGTGCTTTCTTTTTCTAAGTATTTTAAAAGCTTTTTTCTTTTTATAACCATTTTCAAAAGCCCCCGCTTAGAATGGTTATCTTTGTGGTTGCTTTTTAAGTGGTCCAGAACCCGCTTTATTTCTTCAGACAAAACTGCAATTTGCACAGGAGCTGACCCGGTATCGTTTTTATGAACCTTAAAATCGCTAATAATTTTTTCTTTTTCTTCTGCTGTTAATGACATATTTTTTAATTCTTATTTTATTGGTTAGGCGACGGCTGGAATGTTTGCCAGCCTCTTTTTCCCAAGTTTCTCAAAAAATAAATTCTTCATTTGTTTTAAAATTTGTTCCTTTTGTGCCCCGTACAGGGCTCGAACCTGTGACCTTAACTTTAAGAGAGTTCTGCTCTACCAATTGAGCTAACGGGGCGATAGATTCATAAGTTTGCTGGTCTGTCAACTTCTTTTAAAGATTTCCATTCTTTTTGTGTCAAATCAATCTGAAAATCAAGATCCTTCAACGCACATTTTACCCAGCCAAATATTCGATGCCTTAAATCAGTGCCTTTTGGTATTTTTACCTTTACCGTTCCATAATACAGATTATTTTTCTTAAAATTTTTATTGACTGGCTTTATAAAACTTTTACCAAAATTTTCTATAGGTATACCGGTTAGTCGAGACCAAAAAGCCTTTAGGTCTTTATCGTTTTGCTGAGAATAAATATTCAACCAAACTTTCAAGGTATCAGGATAAATCTTAAAAACTTTTTCCAGCCATCGCACCATAAAAAGAATCAAATGCGGATCTGAGTTAATTATAGAGCAACCGTTAGTTTTAGCTCCCTCTGCCCAATATAAAGCCGCGCCAAAGAGCCGATATGTTTCAAAAGACATTGGGCTTTCAATCTCTTTTTCGGCTTTAGCAATAATTCTTTCGATTTCACGCAACCTCCTTTCTTTCTGGCTTTGCGATCCTCGCGACAGAATCATAACTTGTTTTGTATATAACCGCTCTTTTTGTTCAGGTGTTAATTCCACTGTTTTTAACCAACCACTTAATGTGCTCTTTGAAACGCCAATCTCTTGTTTGATCTCTTTATAGCTCAATCCTCTCCCTCTTAATTCAATTGCCTTCTTTTTTAAAGCTTTATGATAGTTTATTTTCGTCATCTTCATTACGGTATAATCTTATTAGAAACATACACAGGGCACTTGATTGAAAAAACACCGTCATGGAATACATCCTTTATGGCATTAACCTCTGAAGCGCCCAAAACAATCAAGAAAACATTAACAATCATATATGCCCCATAAATTAGAACAAGCCCAATCACAACTCCCTTTATTAATGTTTTAGCCCGACTTAATAGCTCTGGCCTAACCCCGCCAAAATAATACATTACCCCAGCCAATACCAGCATTAACACGGCCAAAAGAGGCACTATTTTTAAAATAACATAATTAACCGTGTTATTGATCATTATAAAAAAGTGGCAAAGCTGGCATTGAATTTCTTTTTCTGTTTCTTTGCCCCCAACACAAAGGCCATCTTCTGTTTTGCATTTCCCTTCTGATAATGCGGTTGCTCCCCCAGCGCACATTTTTTTACCACAAGGCACAAAGCCCTCATAGCAAACCGTTTTATTCGTAAGTGCTTCAGGTTTTGTTTCTCCAGGATTTCTCACAGAATCATAATCATAAATTCCATTTAAGTTTGCATCAAAAAAAATCTTTACTGTATACAAACTGTCTGCTTGAGCAAAATTAGGCAACACAACCGCGCTAAAACAAAAAACACTCAAAAGAACCACAGATAATTTTTTTGGCTTCATCGTAATAAAATAATAAAAATACCTATTTTTTTTATTATAACAAAGATACTAATTTTTACCACAACACAACAGAAAAAACAAGCTATTGGTGCTCTCGGAGGGATTCGAACCCCCAATAAATCGTCCGAAGCGATTCGTGATATCCGTTTCACCACGAGAGCTTTTGGGTTAATTTTAGCAAAATAATTGAAAAAAATCCATTTTTAAGCCATAATCAAACCAAATGTATGAAAATTCCCAAAGAAATTAAAAAAGCGCTTGATGTCTTGCAAAACAAAAACTTTAAGGCCTAAATTGTTGGGGGCTGTGTTAGAGACTTGTTACGAGACGTTAAACCCAATGATTGGGATTTAACAACTAACGCCAAGCCAGAAGAAATTCAGGGAGTTTTTGAACAGGCTGGCTTTAAAACCTTTTACGAAAATGCGTTTGGCACTGTTTCAATTTTAACTGGCGCAAATGATAAAAGCTTAGCAGAAGTAGAAATAACTCCATTCAGAACAGAAAGCAAATACACAGACAAGCGCCACCCTGACTCGGTTAAATTTGTAAAAACCCTGGAAGAAGACCTGGCCCGGCGCGATTTCACTGTTAATGCTTTAGCTTTAACCGAAAAAAAGAAAAATATAGAAATTTTTGATTTATTTAATGGCCAGAAAGATTTAGAAAATAAAATAATTCGAGCGGTTGGGAAGCCAGATGACAGGTTTAAAGAAGATGCTTTGCGCATGATGCGGGCTGTTCGTTTTGCTGTCTGCTTGGGTGAGAAGCCTTGGGCTATAGAGGAAACAACGCAAAAAGCTATTGTTAAAAACGCCAACTTACTTAATGCTATTGCCAAAGAAAGAATTAAAGATGAATTGATTAAAATAATAATGCACAAAAACGGTTCTGTTGGCATTGAGCTTTTACGAGAACTTGGGCTTTTACAATATATAATTCCAGAGCTTTTAGAAGGTTTTGGAGTTGACCAAAACAAACATCATTCCTATGAGGTCTACCAACACAATATTTTAAGCTTGGAATATGCTTGTAAAAAAGATTATTCTTTAGAGGTTCGCTTAGCTGCTTTATTACATGATATTGCCAAGCCCAAAACTAAACAGGGTGAGGGAGAAAACGCCACTTTTTATGGCCATGAAATTATTGGAGCTAAAATGGCTAAGAAAATCTTGGAAAACTTAAAATTTCCAAAAAAAGAAATTGAAAAAATAACAAAGTTGGTTCGCTATCATCTGTTTTACTACAACACTGGCGAAGTTGGCGAGGCCTCTGTAAGGCGGTTATTGCGCAATGTTGG
>JAQURU010000078.1 GCA_028715435.1 Minisyncoccota bacterium | reverse complement strand
TTTCGTATATTGGGCTGGATAAAAACAGCCCTGTTTTGCCAGAGCTAAGCTCAGCTTTGCCTTGTTTCAATTTGCCAGCTAAATAAACTTCCTGGCCCGGCTTGAGATTTTGTTCAATAAAACCTTGGTTAAACCAAACCGCTTTAACTGTGCCTGTCTTATCTTCAAGTATTGCTGTTGTGATGTCCATTCGCTTTTTCCAAGCTCTTTTGTTCTCAATGCCAATTATTTTACCAAAAACACAAGCAACTTCGTTTAGTTTTAATTTGTTTATTGGTGTAATTTTAGAAAAGTCCTCGTATCTAAAAGGAAAGTGATAAATTAAATCACCTAAAGTTTTAATACCCAGCCGATTTAGCTTTTTAGCCACAAACGGCCCCACGCCCATTAAATTTAAAACCGGTGTCTGCCATTCCATAAGTTTAAGTTCAGTATAGCAAAATATATCAAAAAATTCCGTTGTTCACGAAATTTTGAGCAAATTAATACCCTTCTGGAATGATTACATTCGCGAAGGGTATTTTGGATTTGGATATGGTGGGCGGCATAAAGGAGCGCCCATTGAGAGGATGTATTTGCAAATTGAGAAAGAAAAAAGAAAAGATGAGCTGGTGCGGACTTATGAGATCGTCCGCTGAGAGAAGGTTCTCAATGAACCACGAACAATGAATCACTAAATGAGAAGAGAAATGTTGAGCAGCTCCTCAAAGCCACTCTTTTTCAATGAAGCGATGTAGCGTATGAATATGATTTCACACGGTTTCTTATGTAGAAATCATAGACACAACACAACCGACCTGAGAGAACAAAGCCATTTTAACCATCACGTCATTAAAGATTGCGCCAGCGACCTCCGATTTTAATAGTTTTAGCGTCTGTGCCACAACCATATAATGCGCCTGTTTTGTCTGAGTATAAGTTCCCATAGCAACTGCGTCAACCTGTGGTAATTTGGCTACTGCTGACCCCGTGTAGGTTGGTGGCAAATCTGCCGCAACCATTATAAACCTCTTCATCGCTTTATCTGTGGTGTTGGATGAGAAGAAATTAAACACTGTACCGGGAGGAGAAGCTGCAACCACGTCAATCTGAGAAAATCCTGTCTTGGATTGTGCAAAAGCGAAAATCACCGCATCATCGATAGAAGCTACCGCAACAGTATGCTCTAGAGGAGCTATCGGAGCTGCTACCAACATTACGTCTGCCTTAGAGACTATCATCTTCTGTGTCTGCGTTGTTATTGCCATGGTGACCATTGTGATAGCAAGCATCAACGCCAATACCATCGAAAGTAGGAATAAGTGTTTTCTTGACATTGTAATTCCTCCTGGGTTAAACCCGAAAGTGGAAATAATACAGTAGCAATTGGTTAGTAGACAAGCAATTCATTGCCAGAGATAACCACCTCCTTAGGTTAGAGAAGCCAACAAAGCTAAGCAACAGAAATTATAAATTAAACAAAAAAAAGCTTTTTGCTTAATGATTTTTTATAGTACATTTTTGAGATTACTTAATTTTTACTCTTTATATTTTTTTTGTCAACTTTTTGCTTGGGTTTTTGTTGTGGATAAATATGCTATAATAAAAACAACCTTTATGAATACAATAAAAATAAATATTTTAGTCAATTCATTATCGTTTGCGGCTTTGCTAATTGTGGCAATTACAGGTGTTGTGCTTTGGGTTTTTCTGCCAGGCAGCCAAGGGGCAGGGCATAGTTCTTTGTGGGGATTAGATCGTCATATTTGGAAAGATTGGCATAATTGGAGCGGAGTTGTTTTTATTGTTTTAATGTTAACTCATTTGATTTTGCATCGGTCTTGGATAAAAGCAATGCCTCAATACTTGTGTAAATCAAAAAATAATCAATAAACAAAAAACATATGACCAAGTTAAATCAAGTTTACAAGTGCAATGTTTGTGGCAATGTTGTTGAGGTGTTGCACGAGGGAGCAGGGCAGTTGGTTTGTTGTGGGGAGCCAATGGAGCTAACAGAAAAAGAGCCAACAAACCAGCCAGCTCCGTTAACTGAAGAGTAAAGATTTTGCTAAAACAAAAACCCTTTCAGCAAGCTTAGGGTTTTTTGTTTGTAGTGTCCCTAGGAGGAGTCGGACCCCCATTTTAACTTCCGCAAAGTTACGCTCTATCCATTGAGCTATAGGGACGAAATTTTCCGGGGCTTTAACGCCAAAGGCATTTGGCTAAAAAGCCCGTTAAAGCCATAATATGGCTTTAACCCATGAAGCTACAGGGACATTTTTATTTTTTCAGTTGGCTGACAAGTCGCTTGGTGGCAAGGTCCAACGCTTTTTTTACATCATGGCTTTGTTCTTGGCCCAAAGACACTTCTTTACCACAAACCATTTCCATTTTTACTGAAAAAGCGTTGTGCTTTTCAAAGTACTCCACCCTTATCGTAAGCAAACCAAGCTCTAATTCTTGCGGGCTTAATAGTTTTTCTATCTGGCCAATTTTTTTTTGGGAAAAGAAATCTTCAACTCCTTTTTTGCAGTCATCGTTAACATTTTGAAAATAGTAGCGAATATTCATAATTTTATTTCTTTATTGCTTTTAATATACTATTAAATCGGTTGATTTGCCAGTTTTTTAATGCTAAATTAAAGAAAATTGGAGAGGTGGCTGAGTGGCCGAAAGCAATACACTGCTAATGTATTGAGGGGGAAACCCCTCCCAGGGTTCGAATCCCTG
>JAQURU010000077.1 GCA_028715435.1 Minisyncoccota bacterium | reverse complement strand
AAAAATGATTAATAACATTATTTAATAAGAGGCATTTGATCTGTAGGATAAATAAAATAATATGGGGTTAAGTGAAGAAGGAATCAAAGAGTTTAAGCAAGCATATCTCAAAGGACACAACGAGGAAATTTCGGATGCCCAAGCTAAAGAAATGGAATTTTCCACAGCCAAGCGGTTGACATCTGGGGATAAGGGTGTAATATGAAAATATAAACGCCTCAACCAGCCGCAAGGTCCGTTGAGGTTTTTTTTATGAAAAACATTCTTTTCATAGACGGTAGAAATTTTATTACTTCAATAGACTATATTGTTAATTCAAACATAAGCCGAAAGGCAGATTTTTCTATTTACGATTTTAAGGGGCTTCTTGAAAAAGTATTAAATGGCATAGAAATAGACAGGAAAGTTTTTTACTTCGGCCAACTGACAAGGCATTCCGAAACACTCGAGAAATCCGAAAGACTTATTGAGGAGCAGAGAAAACTAAAAACTCACTTAGAAAACCAAGGGTTTGAGGTTATTCTTGCTGGGAGAGTAAGGGGGCATATAGAAAAATGCTTAATGGGGCACGAAACCCTAACCTTTAAAGAAAAAGGCGTTGACGTGAAAATTGCTGTGGATATGATTACTCTGGCTTGCAACGGAGAGTTAAAGTTAGCAATTATTGGCAGTTCTGATTCTGATTTGCAGCCAGCTATTCAAGAATTAACAAAAAGAAATATTGAAAGAATATATCTTGGCTTTGAGCAAAGCCCAAATAAAGGGCTAACATTCACCACTAATCGCACTATTCTTATTAGGAATTCCGAAGTTCTTGAATTTATCGGGAAAACATTGGTGTAAAATACAAAGATTGTCCATCCTGCATGCACCAGGTTCGAACGTCGTCCAATCCTTCCCGCATATTTTTGGCAGAGTAAAAAAACAGCATAGCTTAAAATGTTGTTTTTTGTTATAATGGCTAAATGCTAAAAATATGGCTGATGTTTCTTATTTACAAAAAGAGGCAGATAGGTTAATGAAAATTCCTGGCACTCAGAAAGGTGAAACAATCCAGTCGCTTGCTAAATATATTGAAAAACATTCTGGAGAAGATGGGCTCAGTAAAATAAAGCAGGCCCTTATTGATTTGGGCTATCCTATTGATTTTGAAGCAGCGCACAAAATGCACGAGTACCCAGACGCCAGAAATGCATTAGTTGTTTTGCTTTGTAAGGAGTTATTAAATTACACCGATGAAGACATTTTCAATATGGGCTATGAAATGTCTAAAATGTCGCTTATTGATCAGTTTTTTATGAAAACTTTTGTTTCAATAGATAGAATGGCAAAAAATGCTCCTGCTTACTGGAAAAAACACTTGTCAGTGGGCGAAATAGAAACCTATGAATTCAATAAAAAAGAAAAATATTTTATTTTGCGGTTAAGTAATTATGCTTTTCATCCAGTGGTTTGCTTATCAATAGCTGGCTATTTCTTGGGTTTGATGCATTATGTTCAGCCCAGTGCCACTATTAAAGAAACCAAATGCATACATAGAGGCGATCCATACCATGAATTTAAAGTAAGCTGGTAATCAAACCATAATATGAGCAATGTTTCGTTTTCACAAAAAGAGGCAGATAGGTTAATGAAAATTCCTGGCACCCAGAAAGGAGCAGTTTTAAGGTCTCATTTAGCTGCTATTAAAAACCATGCTGGAGAGGAAGGTCTTGCCAAGATTGAAAAAGCTTTAGTAGAGCTTGGTTATCCTGTAACATTGCAGGAAGTGCGAGCCACAAAAGAATACCCAGAAGCCCAAACAGCCCTTATTTCTTTGCTTTGCCAAAAACTATTAGGCTATACTGATGCAGATATATTTGTGCAAGCCGTGGAGGCCTCAAAGCTTTCTTTTTTTAGCCAGCTGTTAATGAGAACCTTTACGTCTTTAGAAAGAGTACTGAAAAATGCTCCTCATTATTGGAAAAAGCATGTTTCCATTGGTGATTTAGAGTGTTCTGAATTTAATAAGAAAGAGAAGTTCGCTATCATTCGTTTAAGAAATTATAAACTTCACCCAGTTGTGTGCTTGTCTTTGGCTGGCTATTTTGTTGGAATGTTTAGATATGTCCAGCCAAGCGCTAATATAAAAGAAACTAAATGCATTCATAAAGGCGACCAATACCATGAATTTAAAGTTACTTGGTAATTTCTCCCATGCCCACAAAGAAAAAACAAACAAAAAATCAAGATAAAGATTTGCAGAGCTTGCAAGAAGAAATAGACGACCTTGAGTGGTTTATTGAAGATTTTTCCACCTTTTTGCCTCTGGCGGTTTGCACAGTGAATTCTTTTGGAATTATCACTAATATTAATAAGGCCTTTGAAAAATTAATTGGCTATAATGCCTTAGAGATTGTTCGGGAAAAATTAGATAAATTTTTTTTAAACAGCGAAGATATAGAAAAAGTAACATCAAAAGCCAAAAAAGAAAATGTTTTTCAAACAGAGATAATTGTGCTTTGTAAAAATGGCAAGCATATTCCTGTTAGTTTGTCTATTGCCACAAGAGAAACAAGAGAAGGAGAGTTTATTGGATATTTCGTGGCCTTGACCGATATTGCTGAACTTAAAAAACTGCAAACAAATTTAGAAGGCCAGGTGGCTGAAAAAACCAAAGAATTGCAGGAAAAGTTGAGAACTTTAGAGAAGTTTACTAAATTAACAGTTGGAAGAGAATTAAAAATGGTGGAATTAAAGAAAAAAATAAA
>JAQURU010000076.1 GCA_028715435.1 Minisyncoccota bacterium | reverse complement strand
TCGTCATTTCAGATGAAACAGGTTTTGAAATTTGAAGATTTGGAGCTTTAGAAAATCCTCTAACTTGAAAAATGATATAACCTGCAAACACTAAAATTAATAAAATCGCTATAACGGTTGCCACAGGTTCTGGAGTAGCAATGATTCTTGGATACTTAACTCCCTTTTGAGGAATATCATCTAGCTTGCCTTTATCATTTGGGTTGTTGGTTAAACCTCTTTCCTGGCTAAATAAATCAACTATTTCATTTGGGTCTAAACCAACTTCTGAAGCATATTTAAATAAAAACCCTCGAGCGTAAACATCGGAAGGCAAATTATCAAAACGATTTCTTTCAATATCCTCTAAATATCTTTTTCTGACTTTAGTTAATTCCTCAACCTCTTCTAAGGATAATCGTTTCCGCCTCCTTGCCCTTTTTAATCTTTCTCCAATTGACATTTTTAAAGAAGGAATTTTTTTTATTTTAAATCTCATCTAACCTCTTATATTTAATGGTCTTCAAAACGATATTGGCCGCCTTCATCTATTAAAACATCTCTGGGTTTTGCGCCTTCGGCCGGTCCAATAATGCCTTTTTCTTCTAATAAATCCAAAAGTCTGGCAGCCCTTGCATAACCAACCCTTAATCGTCTCTGAAGAAGTGACGCTGATGCTTTTCGAGCTTTTACAACTACTTCAACTGCTTCATTAAACAATTCATCATCAGGTGCTCCCATACCAACTCTTTGGTCACCAACACTTTTATATTCCACAACTTCTTCATTATAAACAGTTTCTCCTTGTTTTTTCAAAAAGTCAACAACTGACTTAACCTCTTTTTCCGAAACATAAACACCTTGAATACGTTTTGGCTTTCCAACGTCTGAAGCTAAATATAACATATCCCCATTACCTAATAATTTTTCAGCGCCTGACATATCTAAAATAGTTCTCGAATCAACCTGCGAGGCTGTTGCGAAAGCAATTCTGGCTGTAATATTTGCTTTGATTAATCCTGTAATAACATCAACTGATGGTCTTTGGGTAGCAACTATTAAATGAATTCCAACAGCTCTTGCCATTTGTGCCATCCTAACAATAGAAGCTTCCACTTCACGAGGAGCAGAAACCATTAAATCAGCCAATTCGTCAATAATTACTACTAGATACGGTAAATGTTCTGATGATGATTTATTATAGGTTTCGATATCTTTTTTGCCACTCTCTGATAAAACCTTATATCTTCTGTCCATTTCAGAAACAACCCATTTTAAAGCATTTACCGTCTTATCTAAATCTACTATAACAGGGGTTAAAAGATGAGCAACCCCATTATATGGTGGCAATTCTACCCTTTTAGGATCAACTAATATAAATCTTAAATCTTGAGGCGAATTTCTATAAAGAAGGGTTAAAATAATTGAATTAATACAAATTGATTTTCCAGAACCGGTTGCGCCGGCAATAAGTAAATGAGGCATTTTGTCTAAATTTGCTGTCATTGGCTCGCCGGCAACATCGCGGCCTAAAATAAATCCTAATTTTGATTTCAGGCCGTTAAATTCCGGGGTTGAAATCATTTCTCTCAATCTCACAAGGGCCGGGACTTTGTTTGGAACTTCAATTCCTACAGCCGAACGGCCTGGAATAGGAGCTTCAATTCTTATTGGATGGGCTGCTAGAGACAAAGCTAAATCATTTGCACGGGCTGTTATTTGATTTAATTTGACACTCGGTGCTGGTTTCAGGCAATATTGGGTCACCGTGGGACCGATATTTACCTCTGCCATTTTTACTTCAATATTAAAATTATTTAAAGTTTTTTCAATTACTTCAATGTTCTTTTTGACATCTCCTGATGCTGGTTTGGTTACCTTATCATTTAATAGTTCAACTGGTGGCAATGTCCAGTTAGCATCAGCGAGTTGTGGTTTAGGGGCAGGTTCTTGTGGCGCAACTTGTTTTTCTCTTCTAAATCGTGAAAGAAAAGATCTTCTTTCCTCTCCTTCCCTCTCTTCCATTTTGCCATGCCACCATTCTGAAATTTTCGAAAAAGATATATTAAAAGTTAATATAACCGAAATAACAAAGGCAGCTATCAAAACAAATAAGCTACCCCAGAATTCTATTAGTTTAAGAAAAAGACTCGACACTCCATAACCGATAATTCCGCCCCCACCGCCATCTTTAGCTACGTCAAGCGCATTAAATTGATTAACAAATAAATGAATAAGCCCTGAAAATGATAAGAAAAATAATATTGTACCAATCCAAATTGAAGTTTTAATCCCTGTTTCTTCTTTGATTGACTGCCAAATTATAACTCCGAGGCCAATTAAGAAAAATGGTAAAAGCCAAGCAGAAAATCCTAAAATAATTTTTAAAATTTTAGCAATTACATCTCCGAAGCTACCAGTTGCACCAAATAAGCTCAAAATAAAAAGAATTCCCAATATTACTAAAATAATAGAAGTAATTTCTTTGGAAACTTCTGGGCTAATTCCTAATTTTTCTTTTGCTCTTTTAAGAGAATATTTACGAGGCCTTCCAGGTCTGCGGTGAACTGCCATTCTCCTCCTTTATCTCGAGTGAAGTCGAGAGATTTCTATAATACACAAGGAACAAAGAGCATTAATTTTGTTCCCTTAACATATTTCTATTATAAGCTGTGGAAAAAAAGATAGCAAATTTATTGATTTTGTTTTAAAATAAAGTTAGGGATCCGGTAAACACAAAAGAAGGTGAGATCATGGCAGCAGGGGCCGAAAAGACTAAAACCGCACCTAAAAACCAAGCAAT
>JAQURU010000075.1 GCA_028715435.1 Minisyncoccota bacterium | reverse complement strand
CGGATTTATCAAAGCAGGTGAGTTGCCTGTGAAAGAAACTAATCCCTTAAGGCCAATGTCTCCTTACGCGGTTTCCAAAATAGCAGTTGATATGCTGGCTTTTCAATATTGCCAAACTTATCAAATAAAAACAGTTATAACCAGAGCTTTTAATCATACAGGCCCAAGGGCCAATGTGCAAACCGTGGCGCCAAGATTTGCTCAGCAAATTGCTTTTATTGAAGCCAATAAGCAAGAGCCAGTAATAACAACAGGAAACTTAGAGCCATTCAGGGATTTTTCAGATGTTAGAGATATTGTTAAGGCCTACTATTTAGCAGTTGAAAAATGCGAATATGGCACTCCCTATAATATTGGCTCTGGCCAGGCCTATCAAATTAAAGCAATATTAGATATTTTACTTTCTCTTTCCTCTGTTAAAGTGAAAATAGAACAGGATGCGGCCTTAGTGAGGCCTGAAAAAGTGGCAAAAATAGTTTGCGATTTTTCCAAATTTCACTTAGCCACTGGCTGGAAGCCAAGCATTGCCTTGGAAAAAACCTTAGAGGATCTTTTAAATTACTACCGTAACGAAAATGCCAATTAGACATATTTTTAAAAAAATTTTAGATATTCAGAAAAATGTTTTTTCTAATAGCCGAACAGATTTATCCTATGTGGTTGAAAGCAAGGACTGGGCAATTAGCTATGTTGGGAAAAAAATAGTTGAAGGGCTAAAAGAAACGCAATTCGGAAATATTAGAGTTACCACTTCAGCTTTAGGCCTCAAAAGGCAAATTGTTCATTTTGGGTCCTTGCATACCTTAGCAACCGACAAGGGCTTTAAAAAAGTTCATTCTAGTAATAAGATAGTTTTAACCTGGTTTCATTTTGTGGACGGAGAAGAAAGCAATAAGAAAGTTTTTATTAATCAGGAACGTTTACAATTCATTCATACTGCTTGCAATATCACTAAGCAAAAGATTTTAGATTTTGGCATTGGGCCAAGCAAGGTGGTGATGATTCCTTTGGGCGTTGACTTAAGGTTATTTTCTTTAGCTGCTTTTGAAGCTAAGCAAAAAATTAGAATGGATTTGGGCATTCCTCAAAGCAGTTTTGTTATTGGTTCTTTTCAGAAAGACGGGGTTGGCTGGGGAGATGGCAGAGAGCCGAAATTAATAAAAGGGCCTGATATTTTTGTGAAAGCTGTTGAAAAAATAGCGAGCAATTTTCCAGTTTTTGTTTTGTTAACAGGGCCTGCCAGGGGTTATGTAAAAGCAGAATTAAACAAAAGAAAGATTCCTTATAAAAGCATAGGCTATCTTGATAATTTTGAAGACGTGGCAAAATATTACAAGGTTTTAGATTTGTATATTGTGGCCTCCAGGATTGAAGGCGGGCCCCAGGCAATACTGGAATCAATGGCTTCGGGAGTGCCATTAATTTCCACAAAGGTTGGCATGGCCCCTGATGTTATTATTGATGGAGAAAACGGGTTTTTAACTGATGTTGAAGATATTGGCCAAATTGTTCAGAAAGCCAAGCTAATTATTGAAAATCAAAATTTAAGGCAAAAGATAATTGCCAATGGGCTAAAAACAGCCAAAGATTATTCTTGGGCAAAAATTAGTCAAAAATATTTAAAAGAAATTTATTTAAAATTAACTTAACAACAAGGTTATGCCCAGCATGACTTTGCTAAGTCATATGACAAAAAAAGCTTTAATTACCGGCATTACCGGGCAAGACGGTTCGTACTTAGCTGAATTTTTGTTAGCCAAGGGCTATGAAGTTCACGGCCTGAAAAGGCGCTCAGCTTCTTTTAACGAAGAAAGGATAAGCCACATCAAAAACGATAAATTTTTTCTGCATCACGCTGACTTAACTGATGAGGGTAATTTATTGAGAATTATAAAAGAGGTTGAGCCCGATGAAATTTATAATTTAGCGGCTCAAAGCCACGTGGCTATTTCTTGGGATATTCCAGAATACACCATTAACACTGATGGCCTGGGGGTTGTGAGAATTTTAGAAATTATTAGAGCTTTAGGGCTTGCTGAAAAAACTAAATTTTATCAGGCCTCTACCAGCGAGTTATTTTCGGGCAAATTAGGAGAAGCGCCTCAAAACGAGGAAACCACTCTTCAGCCCCAAACGCCTTATGCTTTGGGCAAGTTGCTTGGATTTTGGGCTGTTCGGGTTTATAGAAAAGGTTTTGGTATTTTTGCTTGCAATGGCATTTTGTTTAACCATGAAAGCCCCAGAAGAGGGGAGAATTTTGTTACTAGAAAAATTGCTAAAGCCGCAGCTAAAATAAGCTTGGGCTTGCAAGACACGGTTTATTTAGGTAATTTAAATGCTAAAAGAGATTGGGGCCATGCTAAAGATTATGTTGAGATGATGTGGCTGATGCTTCAACAGGAAACCCCTGAAGATTTTATTATTTCTAGTGGCCACTCACGATCAGTAAGAGAGTTTTGCGAAATTGCTTTTAGAAAAGTTGGTATTAGCTTAACGTGGCAAGGAGAAGGGGTTAATGAAAAAGGAATAGACAAAAAAACCAATAAGGTTGTAGTGGCAGTTGACCCGCAATTCTTCAGGCCGGCTGATGTGGAGGCATTAGAGGGTGATCCAAAGAAAGCCAAAGAAAAACTTGGCTGGTCGCCCAAGATAACTTTCGAGCAATTAGTTGAAGAAATGGTTAATGCTGAATTAGATAAAGCAAAAAAAGAGCTATGAGCCCCCAAACTATAACAAACAACGGTAAACAAAATATCCCTGAAAATAAAAAGGATTTGCTTGATGTGAGGATAAAAATACATATTTTGTTTCCATTTCAAGAGGGGCCCAAGGGA
>JAQURU010000028.1 GCA_028715435.1 Minisyncoccota bacterium | reverse complement strand
AAATTAGCAGATGCAGTAAAAATTACTCCTGGCCCAAAAGGCAGGAATGTTATTTTGGACAAAGGTTTCGGGTCTCCCACTATCACTAACGATGGCGTTACTATTGCCAAAGAAATAGACCTTGAGGATAAAGTAGAAAATATGGGCGCTGAAATTGTTAAAGAGGTGGCCAGCAAAGCTAATGACACTGCGGGAGATGGCACCACCACAGCTGTTGTTTTAACCCAGGCCTTGATTGCCAAGGGTTTTAAAAATGCGGCGGCAGGCGCCAATCCATTGGCTTTAAGGCGGGGCATTGAAAAAGCCAGTAAAATGGTGGTTGAGGAATTAAAAAAGCTGTCCAAACAAATTGCCAGCAAAGAAGAGGTTGTTCAGGTGGCCACTATTTCCGCTGAAGACAAGGAAATGGGCGAGCTGATTGCTGATGTTTTAGAGGAAGCGGGCAGGGATGGTGTGGTAACTATTGAAGAGTCAAAAACATTCGGGCTTTCCAAAGAAGTGGTAAAAGGGCTTCAATTTGACAAAGGTTATGTTTCACCTTATATGGTCACAGACGCAGAAAAAATGGAAGCTATTGCTGAAGAGGCCTATATTTTAATAACTGACAAGAAAATTTCATCTGTTCAAGATATTTTGCCAATTTTAGAAAAAGTAGCCAAGTTAGGTAAAAAAGAAATAGTAATAATTGCTGATGAAATTGAAGGAGAAGCTTTGCCAACTTTAGTTCTTAATAAATTAAGAGGCGTTTTTAATGGTTTGGCAATTAAAGCTCCTGGGTTTGGGGACAGGCGCAAGGAAATGTTAGAGGACATTGCTATTATTACTGGTGGAACAGTTATTTCAGAAGAAAAAGGACTAACTTTAGATAAAATAGAGCTAGATATGCTTGGTAAAGCCAGAAAAGTTATTGCCACAAAGGAAAACACCACTATTGTTGATGGCGAGGGTGATAAAATCAAAATTGATGCAAGAGTAAAACAATTGAGAGCAGAAATTGAAAGGGCAGAAAGTGATTTTGATAAAGAAAAATTGCAAGAAAGATTAGGCAAGCTTTCGGGAGGAGTAGCGGTTATTAAAGTGGGAGCTGCCACGGAAGTGGAGCAAAAAGCCAAGCAGCACAAAGCCGAAGATGCTTTAAGTGCCACTAAAGCTGCTATTGCTGAAGGCATTGTGCCAGGAGGAGGCGTGGCCTTGATAAGAGCGTCTAATGTTTTATCTGGTATTAAGTTTGAAAATGATGAAAATATTGGTTTGGAAATTTTAAAAGATGTTTTAGAAGAGCCTTTGAAAAGAATTGCTTTTAACGCAGGGCTTGAAGGCTCGGTAGTGGCAGAAAAAGTGAAAGTAGAAAAAGAGAGCTTTGGTTTTAATGCTCTATCTGGAGAGTATGGGGATTTAACAAAAATGGGCATTATTGACCCGACTAAGGTTGTTAGAGCGGCTTTGGAAAATGCGGTTTCAGGAGCAAGTATGCTTTTAACCACAGAAAGCGTGGTGGCTGAAGCTCCCACAGAGAAAAAAGAAACCCATATGCCCCCAATGGGCGCAATGGACTATTAAAATTAAGTTATTAAGAAAACCAAAAACTCCTCCATTTTGGAGGAGTTTTTGGTTGAGATATCTCTCTTGACGCAATAAGTTGGAAAAAGGTATTATAAAGTTAAAATCTAATAAAAAAATATGAATAAAAAACAAATTTTCGCTATTGCAGCGAGCATTATTATAACAATATTTTCGGTGGTCATAATTACACAAGCTACCACAATTGGCAATGATGTTTCAATCGGAGGAACATTAACTGTTTCTAGCACTTCCACCTTAGCCACAACCACTACCACTTATTTAACTTCTCTTGGTATAGGTGTTACTGATTTAGTGGATTTTAATGCCACGGATTTTAATACTAAAATTGGCTACCAAGCAGGGAAGAATATAGTGTCAGGAGCTCAATACAATACCTTCTTTGGCTATGAAGCAGGACTGTCCAGCTCAACAGCTAGCACTAATGCAGCGGATAAGAATGTAGGCATAGGCTACAGAGTTCTTTATTCTAATACCACAGGCAGATACAATGTTGCTATTGGGAACCATGGGCCTCTTTCTGCTAATAGTCCTCTCGAGTTTAATACTACGGGCGAAGGTAATACCGTTATTGGGGCTGGTTCTCTTCAGGCCAATACTACAGGCGTTTCTAATACCGCTGTTGGGACTTTATCGCTTTCTTATAACACCACAGGCGCAGAAAATACCGTTTATGGAGTTAACGCTCTCTGGGGTAACACTACTGGCTCCTATAATACTATAGTTGGAAAAGATGCTGGCGATTCAACAACAGGGGTGTTCAATAACAACACCCTTGTGGGCTATCGGGTGGGTTATAATCAAACTACTGCTTATTCCTCCAATACAGCAATAGGGTATAAGGCGGGTTACAATTTGGTTGGAGACAGCAATGTAATGCTTGGAAATTATGCCGGGGCATATGAAACAGGCTCCAATGCTTTCTATATTGACAACCAAAACCGAACAAACACTGCAGGAGATCAAGCTGGCGCTTTGCTTTACGGAACATTCAGCGCCACTCCCGCAAGCCAAACTCTTAGGGTAAATGCTACTCTTTCAACTCTTGGTAATTTGGGAGTTGGCACTTCAACTCCTGCTTACAACTTAGAAGTTTCCAGTTCCGCTTCAACAACAGTGATGATAGGAAGCGGGGCATTAACGGGCTGCTTGGGAATTGGAGATACAGATCAAGACGGAATTACTTGGTGCACAGCCCTTAATGGAACTTTGACCTGCACTTCTACTAAGCCACAGCAGTGCAAATAAAGATAGAAGGCCAAATGGCAAATTAACAGTTCTTGAAAACTCCTGCGTTGCTTTCGCAGGAGTTTTTGAGTATAATATAGTTGTATGAAATGCCCAATACATCAAGAGCAAGAAATGAAAAAAGCCATGTTTTATAACACGCAAGTTGACTATTGCCCAATCTGTTTGGGTGTGTGGTTTTCAAAAGATGAATTAAGGCAGGCTAAAGACCAAGCTGATAAAACATTGCAATGGCTTGACGTTGATTTATGGGAAGAGCCAACAAAATTTCAAGTTAGCCCAACACATAAAATTTGCCCGCAGGATTTTGTGCCGTTGTATCAGATAAACTATAATCATTCGCAAATAAAAGTTGATATTTGTAACTCTTGCTTTGGCATTTGGCTTGATAGGGGTGAATTTAAAAAAATAATCAGTTATTTAAAACAGAAAAAAGTTGATGAAATTTTGCATAGTTATTTTAAAAATTTAATAGAAGAGGGCAAAGAAGTTTTTGTAGGCCCGGAAACATTTAAAGAGGAGGTTGATGATTTTATAGCAGTGGTAAAATTGCTTAGCGATAAGTTGTTAGTGCAACACCCTTCTTTGGCAATTTTTATTGCCAACCTACCAAAATAATTTAATCAATTTTTAATTTTTATTTCTTAATTTTTATTGAATTTTTAACGACTTATTGACTTATTGAATTAAACAATTCGTTAATTAAATAAAAATTAGTTAAAAATTACAAATTAAAAAGAAAAAATTATGATATTATATATAATTTTAGGTATCGTTGTTGTGTTAGTGGCTATTATGGTTGTTTTCTATAATAGCTTAGTTAGTTTAAAAAATAGGGCCAAAGAGGCCTGGGCTGACATTGATGTTCAGCTAAAAAGAAGGTACGATTTAATTTCCAATTTGGTCAATATTGTTAAAGGTTATGCCACTCACGAGCGGGAATTGTTTGAAAAGGTCACATTAGCCAGAACTGCTGCTATGTCAGCTCAAGGTGTGGTTGAAAAAGCTCAAGCAGAAAACGTTTTGGCAGGAACATTGAAGTCATTGTTTGCTGTTTCAGAAAATTACCCAGACTTAAAGGCTTCAGTTAACTTTTTAGAATTGCAGAGAGAATTGACTGACACAGAGGATAAAATTCAGGCAGCTCGTCGATTTTATAATGCCAATGTGCGGGACTTGGCCATTAAAATTGAGAGCTTTCCTTCTAATATTGTGGCGAAAATTTTTAACTTCAAAAAAATGGAACTTTTTGAAATCGCCGAAGCTGTTGAAAAACAAGCTCCTCAAGTTCAATTTTAGCTTCTCGAGGCCCGACTCAAGGAAAGTCGGGCCTCTTTTAGCTTATGTGTAAAGCAATTAAAATTACAATATTTTTCTTTTTTTGTCTGGTGTTTTTTACTTTGGCTGGGACGGTTTTTGCTCAAGAAAAAATAAACAGTTTTGATGTTGCCGTGGCAGTTGGGAAAAACAGTTCAATTTCAGTACAAGAACATATTGTTTACGATTTTGGCCCAGAATATAAACATGGAATTTTTAGGGATATCTATTCAAAAAACATAAATGTTCAAGTAAAAAGTGTTTTTTTAGACGATGCGAAAGTAAAATATGAAATTATAAATTCCAATAATAATGTTAGAGTAAAAGTTGGCGACCCCAACAGAACAATCACAGGTGTCCATCATTATATTATTACTTATTTGGTTAAGGGTGCTGTAAAATTTTTACCAGACCACGATGAACTTTATTGGAATGTTACAGGTAATAACTGGACCGTGCCAATTGGAAAAGCAAGCGCGGCAGTGTCTGTTCCTGTTAATCTTTTTGAAAAGGATATCCGTCTTAAGTGTTACGCTGGATCTTTTGGTGCCATAGAGCAAGATTGTTCTGCGCAGCTGCCGCTTTTCGAGTTGGGCTGTAAAACATGCAAGATAACAACAGCTGTCTTTAAATCTGTAAAACCGCTTCAGGTGGGAGAGGGTTTGACGATTGTGATGGGCTGGCCAAAAGGTGTTGTTAGCCCGCCGGGCATGCTAGAAAAAATTGGCGATTTTGCCAAAAAATACTGGCCGTTCTCTTTGCCTATTATTGTTTTTATTTATCTTTTTATTACTTGGTGGGAAAAGGGCCGAGATATCAAGCTGCACAAATCAATTGTGCCACAATATGATTTACCAAGCGACCTCAAACCAGCTGAAGTTGGCTACATCCTTAATGGGAATTTTGAGACAAAAAGCTTGTCAGCAACAATTGTTGATTTAGCCGTTAGGGGTTATTTAAAGATAGAAGAAAAAGAAAATAAGGGTTTATTGTTTAAGAGCAAAAGGTGGAATTTAGTTAAAGTGAAAGAGTTTTCTCAAGATGATTCTGTTGAGCCATATGAAAAGCTTTTATTAAGAACGATTTTTGAAAAAGGGGATAATATAAGCGTGGAGTCTTTAGAAAATAATTTTTACCAAGCTTTGCCCGAAATTAAAAAAATGGCTGCTGAGGGTCTAAGCCAAGACCAATATTATGACAAAAATCCAGTAAAAGTGCAGAAAAAAATGCTTCTTATTGGTGTTGTGGTAATGTTTGCTTCATTTTTTCTTATTAGGATCGTAGCGGAGTTTTTTGATTTATTTGCTGGCTATAATCTTTGGTTGCCCCTTATTATCTGTGCTGGTTTGTTTTTAATTTTTGGCGCTTTAATGACAAAAAAAACCTTCAAAGGAGCAGAAGCTTTATGGCATATAAAAGGTTTTAAAGAGTATATTACTAAAGCTGAAAAATACAGAGATCAATTTCAGGAAAAAGAAAATATCTTTGAAAAGTTTTTGCCCTATGCCATCATATTTGGCTGTACCAAAAAATGGGCCAAGGCCTTTGAAGGAATTTATACAAAACCTCCAACTTGGTATGAGGGGGCAGTTTACGGAGCCTATTTTAGCCCAGTAAATTTTGAAAAATCGTTTAATTCATCAATGGCGGCAATTGGTAAAGCCTTAGCCACAAAGCCGGGCGGAGGTTCTGGGGCTAGCGGTTTTGGCGGAGGCGGATTTTCTGGCGGTGGATTTGGTGGAGGCGGAGGCGGTTCTTGGTAGCTAAGAGAGACCCGACCTCTAAAAAGCTGTTATAATATTTATACAGATTAAGAGAGGTCGGGTCTCTAAAAACTATGTCTACTCTTTACACACAAGCAGATTCAAATATTCGCAAAACCTGGTTTTTAATAACCGTATTTTTAGTTGTGATAATCGGGTTTGGCTGGCTTTTATCAAGGGCCTTTAACGCTCCTGGTATTTTGTATTTTGCTGTATTTTTTAGTATTTTTAGTTCTGTTGGCAGCTACTGGTGGAGTGACAAATTAGTTTTAGCCATGACGAAATCCCAACCAATTCAGGAAGCAGATAATCGCGAACTTTTTCATATTGTGGAAAATCTTTGCATTACCGCTGGCATTCCCATGCCAAGAATCTATGTGATGCCAGAAGCCCAACCAAATGCTTTTGCCACGGGTCGTGATAATAAACATAGCGTTGTGGTTGTAACTGCTGGTTTATTGCAAAGATTAAGTAAAGTAGAAATTGAGGGGGTGATAGCGCATGAATTAAGCCACATCAAGAATAAAGATATGTTGTTGCAAACTGTTATTGTGGTATTGGCTGGGGTGGTGGCAATAATGGCAGATTTCTTTTTGCGAATGAGTATGTTTGGGGGCTTGCGTTCTCGCGACGATGATTCAAAAGCAGGGGCAGTAATGCTCGTTTTAACTTTGCTAGCAGCTATTTTAGCACCAATTGCCGCCACTCTAATTCAGCTGGCAATTTCTCGTAAGCGGGAGTTTTTAGCTGATGCTTTAGCTGGGCTTTTAACTCGCTACCCAGAGGGCTTGGCTAGTGCTTTAGAAAAAATAGCAACCGACCCAACCCCAATGAAAGCTGCCAACAATTCAACTGCTCATTTATTTATCTCCTCCCCATTTAAAGGTAAACGAGCAGGCAACTGGCTAACAAAATTATTTCTAACCCACCCGCCAGTGGAACAGCGCATCGCTGCCTTGCGCGGGCTTAAAATTTAAAGTAGTATTTGGATAAGCGAGGAAGGGTTCGAGAGTGGTTTAATCGAGCGGCTTGGAAAGCCGTGTCCCGAAAGGGACCCGTGGGTTCGAATCCCACCCCTTCCGCAAAAATTGCCTAAATAGGCAAATTTCCCCATCTTGGCAGTTAAAATTATGGAAGTACCATTTTTAAATAAAGAGGAACTATTAAAGAAGCTGAACTATAGAGGAATCGTTCTGACTCCTTTGTTAAATAAAGCTTTTCAGCAAGCTCAAAACACACACCAAGAACAAAAGAGGGATGACGGTTCTCCTTGTTTAGAACAGCATATCTATCCATTGATTTCTGATTTAGTCGATTCTTTTAAGGGTCAAAATTGTCCCGAAAAGTTGCTTATTGCTGGGTTGTTGCACGATGTTTTAGAGGACGACGATGCAACCACAGAGGCCGAGTTTATTCGGTCTTTTGGACAAGATGTTTATGATATTGTGAAGCCGCTAACTAAAGAAAGAGCAGAAAATTCTCCGTTATTGCCAGAAGATAGAAAAAGAGAAATAAATGCAATGATGTTAGAGAAAATCTCAAGGGCACCTAAATTTTCCAGATTGATTAAACTTGCTGACCGCACAAATAATTTAGCCTCTATTATAACTACTAAAGATGTCAATCCTGAGAAGTTTAAGAGGTACGTTATTGAAACAAAAGAGCTTTATTTGCCTTTTGCTAAAAAAGAGAGTGATTATTATTTTAATAGGTTAGAGCAGTTGCTTAGTGAATTTTCCTGTTAATTATTGATTGGTGGGGATTCTTGAGACGATGGGAAATGTAAAGATTCTCTATTCTGCATAAGATAGGTTCGAACATCGTCCAATCCTCCCTCGCACATGAAACTTATGGATAAAGCAATTAGTTTTGATTTACACGATACAATTCTTATTTTAAAATTTGGTGGGGATTTTAAGCAAAATAAAGTTCTTAGGGCTATACTTTATTTTTTAAGCAATTTTAAATCTTTTGTTTTTACTTATACGCTTTTTTGCCAAAGGAATGAGCAAATAATACAGTTAATGCAAAACCTTAAAAAAGGTGGCAGTAAAGTTTTCATCTTGACTTCAACTAACCAAAGATGCGCAAAGATCATTTATTATTTTTTGAAGAAGAATAATATTAGTAATTACGATGGTATTTTTTTTAGGAAAGAATTTTGGCAGAAAGAAAATCAATTTGTCGCTAACCACAATAGAGATACGATGCTTGCTTTACATATATTTGATTTACCTACTCCTTGGGGTTATAGAAATGAGATATTTTATGAACATCAAGGTAAGCTATTAGATATTGGTACCGTTGAACATTTATCATATGCTCCTGTTTTCAATGAACAAAAGGGTATAATTGATATAGGGCCGTTTAAACACTCTATTGCCGTTACCGGGGTAGGGGTTGAAAGGATTTCAATGATTATAAATGGGCTAAATAATGTTTGGGATGTTGATACTATAAAACCATTAATTAGAGAAGCTGAAAAATTATTTAACTTAGATGAAATAAAAGCAATGCAGATCGTTCAGGCATTAAGGGTGGTTCATAGAATTATTACTGATTGCAGGGGCTATTCTAGTCTTAATACTCGAAGAAAAAAATATTTTCGGGGGTTTATTAGAATATTACCGCAACATATTAATTTTAATGGTGAAAATTTACAGAAGATTAAGTTATTATTAGAGCTAAGTTCCGAGCTTGAATTTTTCTATCCAGAACTAAAATTATCAGTTGACCAAACGGTAACGGAAATTGAACAAAGGGTAAAAACAATTAATAAGGAGTATGACCTACCAGGGTACAATTATTGAGGAAAGCTTACACTGGTAGGACTAGTGAAACCATATGGAACACAAAAAATTGGCGGATAAAATTCATTTGTTGACGTTTGAAAATCAGCGGGATATCACCTCCACTTTTTTGAGGTTCCAAGAGTACTACGAATCGCCGAATTTTAGAGGGAAAATTTTTTCTCTTGAAGAATTTAAGGGGTGGTATATCAAAAATTCTCCTAAAGGAATGGCAACTGGAGAGTTTACATATTATTCTGACTGGAACGGATTTAATATACCTTCTTATGTTTTAGAGCCTTTTTATACAGGCAAGTTCGACCCGCTTTCTGAACAGGAAAAAAGTTTTTTGGATATATTCAAAGGCGAGGCTGGCAAGTTTTATATCATTGGGATTCATAAAAAAGCAGATCATTTTTTACAGCATGAAATTAGCCACGGGTTGTTTTATACCAACGATAATTACAGGTTAGAAGTCCAACAAATTCTTTCTGAATTTGATATTGAAGCTATAAAAGAAGAGTTGCGCCAAAAAGCAGGCTATCACGAGGAGGTTTTAGAGGATGAGGTTCATGCATATAGCATTGATCCTGAAAGCAATCTCAAAACGCCAATACCGCAAAAACTATCCGCAGAGCTAAGAAAGTTATACGAAAAATATTTATGAGAGATGCCACGCTTGTTTTTTTAATTAAAAAATCTGAGCAAGGAATTTCAGAGGTTTGTTTGGCAATGAAAAAGCGCGGTTTTGGCGTTAATAGGTGGAATGGTGTTGGGGGAAAAGTGAATGAAGGTGAAGAAATTATAGAAGCTGCTAAAAGAGAGGCCAAAGAAGAAATTGGCGTTGAAATAGAACAGATAAACAAAATGGCTGAATTGGACTTCTTTTTTCCTCATAATGAAACATGGAACCAAAAAGTCCATGTTTATTTTTGTGAGAATTGGCAAAACGAGCCAGCAGAAAGCGAGGAAATGAAACCGCAATGGTTTCTTACCGCGGAGCTGCCTTTTAATGAGATGTGGCCAGATGATGAATTTTGGGTGCCACAGGTTTTAGCTGGCAATTTATTAAAAGCTATGTTTACTTTTGGCGAGGGCGATGTGATTCAAAACCAAAACATTGAAATCGTTGAAGAACTGTAATTTATGAACATTATTGAGGTTAAAAATTTAACCAAGAAATTCGGCAACTTTACAGCGGTTGATAATATTTCTTTTAATGTCGCTAAAGGAGAAGTTTTTGCATTTTTGGGGCCAAATGGCGCTGGCAAATCAACTACTATTAAAATGCTCACTACCTTGCTTTCTCCCACCAGCGGAGAGATTTTTCTTGACGGGCATAACCCAACCATAAATCCAGACGAGGTAAGGCGGTCTTTTGGAATTGTTTTTCAAGATCCCAGCTTGGATGATGAGCTTACAGCTTTTGAGAACATGGAATTCCACGGAGTTTTGTATGGCTTGCCAAAGAAAATCCGCAGGGAAAGAATAGAGCAGCTTTTAAAATTTGTTGAACTCTGGGAAAGAAAAAAACAACTAGTAAAAAAGTTTTCTGGGGGAATGAAAAGGCGTTTGGAAATAGCCCGAGGCCTTTTGCATAGCCCTAAAGTTTTATTTCTTGATGAGCCAACTTTGGGCCTTGACCCTCAAACTAAAAATCATATGTGGGCTTATCTTCAAGATCTTAATAAACAAGAAGGCACCACTATATTTTTTACCACTCATTACATGGAAGAGGCAGATCGCAATGCCCAAAGGATTGCTATTATTGATTAT
>JAQURU010000027.1 GCA_028715435.1 Minisyncoccota bacterium | reverse complement strand
CTCCAACTGACGAGCCCAAATTACATGGCTTAACAAAAAATGGTAGGCTAAGTTCATTAACCACCACCTCAAAATTAACATAGGACGGGCCTTTATAACACAAAAAGTTAGCTATTGGCAAGTCAGCGTCTCGTAAAAGCCGCTTCATGACATCTTTATCCATGCCAACAGCTGAGCCCAAAACTGAAGCCCCGACAAACGGAATGCCAGCCAATTTTAAAAACCCTTGTACTGTGCCGTCTTCCCCAAAGGTGCCGTGCAAAACTGGGAACGCCACGTCAATTTTATTGCTTTCAAATAAATCAGATGAAGGCAAAATAGCTGTTTGGCTGGGCCCGGCTAATTCTGGGCTGTGATTTTCTAACAAAAGCTGGGACGAACTGTTCAAAAGCCACTTTCCTGATTTATCAATGCCAATTAAAATTGGATTGTATTTTTCTTTCTCCAAAGCCGCCACAATATTTTTGGCGGATTGTAAAGAAACCTCATGCTCCGCACTCTTGCCGCCGAATATAATTCCCACATTGATTTTTTGTACCATATGTTATAAAATTTAAAATTCTTTAAAAAAAGGAGATGATAACTATGATAAGAGTTGAATGTTATGTAAATGGACTTCGAGACGATTGCATCGACCTTCCGCCAGATATGAGAGCAAAGATAGAAAAAGAACTTGGAGAGTCTTTAAGCGCAATAAGGGTAGATGCAGAAACAGATTCGTTAACTATGAACATAACAGTGAACGGAGAAAAAGCTACCGGAAAAATAAAAAAAATGATTGACGATTTTGTTTCTGAACATTACGAGCGTTAAAAGCAAAGATTTTTAGGCACCTCTTTCATTGGGGTGTCTTTTATTGCCACTCGTCGGTTTGGCGAACAAGCAAGTGATCGGCTTGATCTGGGCGGGCCATTACGGCCCTTACTATCTTTTCCATTCTAACACCTTGAGAGCCCTTTATCAAAATTGTATCATTGGGCTTTATAAAAGTTTTTAGATAGTTACCTACCTCTTGATGATTAGTAAAATTCAGGGCTTCTTGGCTCATGGCTTTGGCCTCTTTGCCAAAGGTGATTAGCTTGTCAATGCCTATGTTATGTGCTATTTGCCCTATTTCGTGATGAAATCTTGGGCTATCAGGCCCTAATTCTAACATATCACCCAATACTGCAATTTTTCTCCCTGGCATTGGCAAATCTTTTAAGGCTTTCAAGGCGTATTTTGCGGCTTCAGGCGATGAATTGTAAGTGTCGTCAATTAGCAAAGAATTATTAATGCCTTCAATTAAGCGCATTCTCCCTGGCATTGGCAATTTTTCGTTTAAATTAAAAAGTGCCTCTTTTATATCAACGCCTAAATTTAAAGCAACGCCCAATCCAGCTAAAATAGGATAGCATTGATAAGCGGAAATGGCTTGGGTTAATAAAAAATTAAATTCTCCTCTAGGGGTCTTGATTTTAAAACTTAAACCTTTATTGCCTATTTTAAAATCAAAAGCAGTGATATCAGCCGGCTTTTCAAAGCCATAGGAAATAACTTTAGCTTTGTCTGCAAATTCTTTTTTTATTCTGGCTATATCGCAATTATCGCTGTTTGCTAAAATTAATCCATCTTTGGCTAAAAAATAAAATGGTGTTGTTTTTTCCTGATAAACTCCATCAAGAGTTTTAAAAAATTCCAAATGAACACCAAAAACAGCTGTTAAAACAGTTGCTTTTAAAAGCCCTTCTGGTATCATTTCCATTAAGTATCGTAAATCTCCTGGCTTATCCGAGCCAATTTCCAAAATCAGCCACTTTGGATAATTTTTAATTTTAAAAATTGCGTAATACAAAAGCCGCAGAAAAACAATTGTCCACCTGATGGTATTTTTACCAGGCGCTTTGCCACCCCACAAAGACACTGTAAAGGGCACGCCAAGCTCGTTGTTATAGTTTTTTAAGCTTCGCCTAACACTTCTCATGCCTTTCACAGCAAAATAAATCCCCTCTTTGGTTGAAGTTTTTCCAACACTGCCTGTAACCGTAATAATGTTTGGCTTTTGCTTTGCCAAAACTCTATATGTTAACTTTTTAAGTATCTTTTGAATAGTTTTTCTCATTGAATCATTTAAAATTCATTTAAAATTTGAGTTTTAAAATTTAAAATTACTTTTTCAGAAATTTTCTGGCTATTTTAAACACTTGATACCAAAATTTACTGTAAACCACATCGTGCCCTTGGGGGTATTGAATTTCCTTACCGCCAAACGAACGCTTAAAATGAGTTACCCCTGGCCATTTTTTTTCATCAATGCCCCAAAAATCATAAATGGCACAATTCATTTTATTCTTGGCAAAAAGTATCTGGTTCCAGTGCATAAAATATGGCGCCATTAAATGCCTAAAATCATGGTCAAACCCGCCAAACAAATGCACAGCTGTTCTATTAAAAAATACAAAAATATTAGCCGCAATATAATTATCTTGGTGTTTAGCAAAAAATAATTTCACCTGCATTTCTTGGCTAGAAATCGAAAAAAGCTTGCTAAAATAATCTCCACTATAATTGGCAAACCCGTCTCTTTCGGCGCTCTTCTGGGCTAGGTTATAAAAAATATCAATTTCTTTATCCCTTATTATTTCAGGAATTATAAATTTAACCCCTTGTTTTTGGGCAAACCTAATATTATATCGCGTAGTTTTTGACTTTAGCCCTTTAAAAATCTGCTCTTCTGGTGGAGTTAGGTCAATAACCAATGTCTGCTGGGGCTGTATTCTTTTTTGCGGCTTCTGGAAGGAGTGAAACTCCTTCCTAAACGGAAGGAGTTTCACTCCTTCCAGTGGCTCGATATAACAATAAATACTGTTTTCGGCCTTAGCTATTTTTTGTAATTCGCCAAGTAATTCTTGCATTGTTTGCTCGCTGGCCAAGCAAGGGCCAAAAGGCACGTATAAAAAACTTTTCCCAAAAGGCAAAGGTTTTTTAACCACCAAAGCCTGGGCCATAGTTTCCCCATTATTCTCTACGGACAAGCGCCAAATTTTTCTGCCTAATTTCTCCTGAAATTCCCCCCATTCAAAACTCTGCAAAAAACTGGCGTCATTTTGCAATAAAAAATTATTCCAATTTTCTTTTTCTACTATCTTTAAGCTCATTTTATTTCCTTAAAACCTGCGTACTTCTGTAATACTTCGGGTACTTCAACAGTGCCGTCTTTTTTTTGGTAATTTTCAAGAATTGCTATAATCGGCCGCATTGAAAAAGCTGTGCCGTTAAGGGTATGCACAAATTCCAGCTTATTTGTTTTGCTATCCTTATACCTCACATTAAGCCGCCTGGCCTGAAAGTCCGTGCAATTTGAAGTGGAATGGGTTTCTCGATATCTATCTTGCCCTGGCATCCAGGCCTCAATATCATATTTTTTGGCAGCTGGCACGCCCAGGTCCCCTGTGCAAATGTCAATCACTTGATAATGCAAACCTAAATCATCCATCAATTCTTTTTCCATTGAAAGCAATAGTTCGTGTTCTTTTAATGAGTCTTCTGGCTTGCAGAAAATAAACATTTCTATTTTATCAAATTGATGAACTCGTAGCATTCCTTTTGTGTCTTTGCCAAAACTTCCTGCTTCTCGCCTAAAACAAGTGGAAAAGCCAATATATCGCAAGGGCAAATCTTTTTCTTCAAATGTTTCACCAGCATGCATGGCCCCCAAAGTTTGTTCGGAAGTGGCAGTTAGATACAAGTTGTCTTTTTCTAAGTGATAGGCCTCTTCATCATCGGTTTGTTGTAAATAGCCCATGGCCCAAGCCATTTCTGGCTTTATCATAACTGGTGGAATTATTGGAACAAAACCTTTGTTAACTAATTTAGTAAAAGCAAAATTTATCAAAGCAAATTCCAATAAAACCCCTTGCCGTTTTAAATAATAAAACCGGCTGCCCGCAACCTTGCTTGCACGCTCGGTATCAAGAATATCCAAATGCTCACCTAATTCCCAATGCTCTTTGGGTTTAAAATCAAAATTTGGCTTTTCTTTGATTTTTCCAAACTCTTTAACAACATTTTCTGAATCATCTTTGCCAACAGGCACTTCGTCAAACGCTATATTAGGAATTTGGCGCATTAAAACATCAAAAGCTACTTCGGTTTCTTTCAAAACTGTTTCTTGAGCTTGAAATTTCTCTTTCAAGGTCTTGGCCATTGCAATTGTCTCTGAACTTGGCGCACCTTGGCCACTCAATTTATTTTGTTCAGCTTTGATTTGCTCTGATTGAGCAATAATTTCTCGCTTTTTTTTATCAAGCCATAAAAGCTTGTCTACATCAACCTCAAAGCCTTTATTTTTAGCCCCTTGCTTAACTTTGTCAGGATTATCCCTGATGAATTTTATATCCAACATATTTTTATTTTGTTTAAATTATTGTTTTGGTTTCATCAATGGAAATATCTGGCATTCACGAGCTGGTTTGCCAACTAAAAAGCTAAACAAGCGCTCGGATACGCCAAAGCCGCAAGTTGGGGGCATGCCGTATTCTAAGGCCTCTACAAAATCGTGGTCAAACATTTGAGCTTCATCGTCCCCTGCTTCCCTTAACTTTTGCTGTTCCTGAAACCTTTCGGCTTGGTCAATTGGATTGTTTAGTTCTGAATAGCCATTGCCAACTTCACTGCCTCCTAAAATAACTTGAAATCTTTGAGTTAATTCTGGGTTTTTTTCTTGCCGTTTGGCTAAGGGCGATAAAACTACTGGCACATTAATTAAAAACCCAGGCCCGGATATTTTTTTGCGGCAATATTTCCATAAATTATCAATGGCTCTGGTTTTATTAAAACCATTTTGGTCATATTCAATACCTAATTTTTGCAGGATTTTAACAATTTCATCAGTAGTGGCTTGCAAAATATCAACACCAGTATATTTTTGCACCATGGAGCAATAATCATATTTTTCCCATTTGGCTCCAAGGTTAACCTTGTGGCCATTTATTTCAAACTGCAAAGTGCCAAAGGCCTTTTTAGCCACAAATCTATACATTTCCTCTACCATTTCCATACCTTGATTATAATCAGCATAGGCCCAATAAAATTCCATTTGAGTATAATCCTGCAAATGCTCTGCATCCATGCCTTCGTTTCTAAACTGCCGGCCAATTTCAAAAGTTTTTTCAAACCCAGCCACCATTAATTTTTTCTGCCACAACTCGCCCATAGAAATACGTAAATAAACATCAATGTCCAGGGCATTGTGGTGGGTAATAAATGGCTTAGCGTCTGCCCCGCCAGTGGTAATTTCCAAAACAGGCGTTTCTACTTCCAAAAATCCTCTGGCAATAAGAAATTCACGCATAGCATTCCAAAAAATTGCCCTCTTTTCTATCATTTGCTTAACTTCTGAATTAAACAAAATATCTAAATATCTTTTACGCAATTTTTCTTCAATATCCTGCAAACCATGCCATTTTTCGGGCAAAGGCAAAAGCGTTTTCGTTAAAATTTTAAAATCTACTGCTTCTAAAGTTTTTTCACCGGTTTTGCTTTCAATTAAAATACCTTTAATCTCAACAAAATCGCCAATGTCCATTGTTTGGGTAAAAAATTTAAAGCCCTTCTCCCCTATTTTATCCTGCCTTAAAATAACTTGAATATTTCCCTCACCGTCTTGTAAATTTAAGAAAAGCAAAGCTCCGTGCCCCCTCTGGGCCATTATCCGACCAGCCAAAACAATTTCTTTTTTAGATTTTTTAAGCTTGTTAAAATCAGCCAAAGCCGCTCCAATTGTGTGCGTTCTTTTGGTTGTGGCGGGATATGGCTCAAGCCCGGAATTCTTAATTTTATTTAACTTCTCCAAACGAACTTTTCTAATTGTTTCTAGTGTACCCATAAATTTGAGTATTACTTATTTATCCACTTTATCATAAAAACGAAAAATTAAAAATTCACTGCTGGGCGTTTTCAGTTGTAGTGGTAATAGGTTGGGTTGTGGTGGCAGATTCAATTGGAGTTTGTTCAGGATTGGCCAAAGGTACGTCAACTTCAGTTTCTTGGATAATTTGCTGAACTTGCTCGCTGGAGATATCCTTTTTAGCATTAAAATACCAGGCTAAAATTTCACGAGCTGTTTTTTGGGCAGTGCCTTGCAAGCCAGGCACCTCTTCAATCATAACCACTAATTCAATGGAAGGATTTTCGTAAGGAGCAAAAACCGAAATCCAGTTGTTGTAAATTTCTGCTTTGCCATAGGCCTGGGCTGTTCCAGTTTTAGCGGCTGTTGAGGTTGGTAAAGAATTCAAAGAAAAAGCTGAACCAGCAGGTGAGGTTACGGTTTGGCGCATGCCCTCCCTTACTGTTTGCAACGTTGAGGTGGATATAAAATTTTCTCTGGTAATTTCTGGGGTAAAATCAATGGCTTGGGTTGAGGTAGCAGGAAGAAAAGCTTTGGCTAAATGCGGTTTGATTAACTGGCCCCCATTGGCAAGTGCTGTATATCCAACTGCTAATTGCAAAGGCGTGGCCAGTAAATAACCCTGGCCAATAGATAAATTATAAGTATCGCCTAAATACCATTTTTGCTCCAAAGCGGTTTTGAAATACTCCTGCTTCCAATCCGGATCAGGTACTCGGCCTTCACCCTCTCCAGGTAAATCAATGCCAGTTTTTTCTCCAAAACCAAATAAATTTAAATACTCTTTTACTCGAATAATGCCCAGGCCAATAAAATTCTTGGGCATCTCCGGAACATAAAATTTACTATTAGGCCCTGGGCTTTGATATCCTCCGCCCATCATATAAAAAAATGGGTTCACAGATTCAGCAATAGCTCTTTTAACATTAGTCCAACCATGAAACTTATTGTCGGGGAAACAAGTTGCTTGATCTTTTTGAAACTGGTTTTCAACACACAAAACAGCTGGGCAATAAAGCGTTGTATTAGGTGTAATAATCCCCTCTTCTAAGGCCGCTGAAGCCATAAATGGCTTAATGGTAGAGCCAGTTGGATAAAGCCCAGCAACAGCCCGATTCAATAAAGGATTGCTTTTGTTTTCATTAATTTGATTTAATTCTTCTGTTGTAATGCCCCGAGCAAACAAATTATTGTCAAAACAAGGCATTGACACAAAGGCTAAAACCTCGCCATTTTGAGGATTTAAGGCTAAAACTACTCCTTTTGTGCCACCTATACTAGCTAAAGCACTGCTTAGGGCCTGCGTAGCTTTTTTTTGCAAAGCTAAATCTAAACTTAAAATTAAATGGTCCCCTGAAGAAGGGGGTGAAATAATTTGCTGGCTTAACTCATTGCCTAAAGCATCTCTTTCAGTTTGAATAACCCCTCTTTTCTCCCGTAAGATATCTTCATATGTTTTTTCAACGCCTGCTCGACCAATATAATCAGAAAAATCATAACTTTCTTTTAAATTTTGATATTCTGTTTGAGAAATTTTACCTAAATAACCAAGCACGTGCCCCAAGCAAGCATTTGCTGTATAATCTCTAATAATATGCTTTTTAACTTCAAGCCAGGGCATTTGCTCTTTTTTGGTTTCTAACAGAACCAAGTCCATTTGAGATAGATTTTGTTTTATTAAAATTCGCTTTTCTATAGGTGGCAGGGCCCAACTCTCTGCTTCAAGCAAGGGACTAGGCTCTGCCAATTCAATTAACCCAGACAAACTCTTTAAAACGACTGTCGCTGTTGTGCTACTTGGCAAAGTTTCGGTGTTTAAATATAAATCAAAGGTAGCTTCATTTTTAACCAACTGCTCCATATTGCGATCATAAATAATCCCCCGTTCAGCTTGAAAATGAGAAACAATAGAGCTGTTTTGAACAGCTAAAGCAGAAAAATTATCATAACCAAAAACTTGAAAGTAAAAAGCAAAACAAATAAAAAATAAAAAAATTAAGGCCACAACAGCAATGAGCAAAAGAAAATTAGCCCTTGTTAGGGGCACCTCTAGCTTTATGCTTCCAATATCTGTTTCCTGTTCCCTGGTCTTAGCTAGTTTATCTAAAAAAATCTCTTCTATTTCTACTTCTCGGCCGTATCTTTTAATTTTTTTTAGTTTAAACATAAAGATTAACCCGGCCCTACTCCCTTGCTTTTGGTAAAGAGGTAAGGCCGCCTGTCTTTTTCAGATTAAATTGATGATTTTAGGCAGATAACACCCCGCAAAATAAAAAAATGTGATAGAAAAAATAAGAGAAATAATAAAAGAAACGGTGTTTTTTTCCAAACGACCTCCAATGCCCTGAATTATAACAGCCAAGAAAAAAAATGTGATAGAAAAAGCACCAATAGTGCCCCCTGAAACAAAATCAATTAATAATCCTGACAGTAAAGACAGTTCAAGAGAAAATGCTTCGGGTTTGAAAAAATTCAAAATAAAAATCAAAGTAAAAATCAGCCACTGCCCTAAAAAAAATATGTTCATTGCAGGCAAAAAAATTTGTTCAAGGGCAATAAACAAAAAAAGTACTAAAATTATTAATAAATTTCCCAAAAAACTATTCTTCATTTTGAATTGCCTGGAAATTTTTGATTATAAAAACCTCTTGGGTTAAATGATCTGTAAAATAAGGTTTGATTTGCCCTGCTTGAAAGGCTTGGGCTGGATTATTCTGAATTGATTCAACAATACCAACTAAAATATGCTCTGGAAAATTTCCACCCAAAGGCGCTGTGAAAACTAAACTATTGGCTTGAACTATCTGGTTTTTGTCCACAAAATCCAATCCCAACTTTAAATTTCCCTGACCTTTAGCTAAAGCCAGTGTTTCTGTTTGAGGATCCTCGTTGCCAACCTCAATATCAAAGGAAAAATCCTTGGCTGTTATCAAAGCCACTTGAGAAAAATTGGCAGAGACACTTTTGACCTTACCCATTAAAACAGAATTAGCGCTTACAACCGGCATACCAAGAGCAATGCCGTCTTTTGCGCCCTTATCAATTAAAATATAGTCCCCTTGAGCTCCTTTGGAAATGATTTGGGCCAAAGCTAATTCAAAATCCCCCTGATCTTTAAAGCCAAGAGCTTGTTTTAAAAATTCATTTTCCTCCCCTGCTTCTGTGAGGTCATTTACTTTTGTTTTCAAGAGTATGTTTTCTTTTGCTAACTGGATATTTTTTTGATAAATATCTTTAGCATTAAAAATGTAGAAAAAGAAGGTTCCTGTTTCTTGCCCTTTGGCCCAAATATATTTTTCTAAAGGGGAAAACACAAAATGAAAAGCGCTGGTTAGTGGTTTAGATAAAACTTTTCCCACTGCCAAAAATAAACAAATAATTAAAACAATTGATAAAATTTTTCTTCCTTTTTTAGGCATATAACAATTATATTTTGCCATTTTATAGATTTAAAAGCAACAAAAAATCCGCTGTGGGCGGAGTATTTTTGCTTGTGCGCCTTGTAAGAGGACTACCTACTTTTGCCCAAAGGACTATCATCGGCCATAAGAGTTTTCACTTCTGAGTTCGGAATGGGATCAGGTGGAGCACTCTCGGAATAGTCCCCTTACAGGGCGCGCAATGATTTTTGTAAAATTTGTAATTAACAATAATTACTAGCTGAATGAACTTAAGAAAATATTCGATCAATTAGTACTTCTTGGCTTAATCCTTTACAGGACTTACACCTAAAGCCTATCAAGGTCGTGGTCTTCGACCGATCTTAATGAGTCCTAATCTTGGGGTGGGCTTCGTGCTTAGATGCTTTCAGCGCTTATCCCGAACCAACTTAGCTACCCAGCAATGCCCTTGGCAGGACAACTGGTACACCAGAGGTTAGCTCCTGAGGGTCCTCTCGTACTACCCAGAACTCCCCTCAAGACTCTACGCCTACGGTAGAAAGAGACCGTCAATCTGTTGCTTTCGTATGACCAAACACACAACTTGCGCGCTTGGCGGCTTGAAATTTCTTTCAAACTCTGCATATCGCTATGCAGTTCGGACTATATCTTACCCTCCCTGAATGAAAGGCTCTATCGTATAGTCTCTGAGGATTCCGTTAGCTGAAATTTGGAGGCAAAGAATCTCTTTGCCTATGATGAAAATTGGCTACGATGGCAGGATTCGAACCTGCATAGTCCTCATTTTGACTTCTGCAGTGTCAAAAGTTGACTGTCCGATCTAGAATCGGATGCGTTTTCCCTTTCGCCACATCGTAGCAAGTTTTCCAAATTTCAACTAACGGTCTTTCCTGCTGATTGTCCGCACCCAACAGATTTTCACGCTTTCGCGTACTGTGGGATACTCGGATTTTCCAGCATATAGATAGATTTATAGACAGCAATTTTCGTCTACTGTCTCGCGACGTACTGAACCCAGCTCGCGTACCTTTTTAATGGGCGAACAGCCCAACCCTTGGAAGCTTCTCCACCTCCAGGATAAGGTGAGCCGACATCGAGGTGCCGAACAGAGCCGTCGATATGAACTCTCGGGCTCTACCAGCCTGTTATCCCCGGGGTAACTTTTGGCCGATTATCTTCCCTAATTCTGTTAATTAGGGTCGGTTCACTAAGTTCTGCTTTCGCAACTGCTCGACTTGTCCGTCTCGCAGTAAAGCTGGCTTTTGGCTTTACCCTATCGCTCCGATTTCCATCCGGAGCTAGCCAACCTTTAAACTTCTCCGTTACTTTTTAGGAGAAAAGCGCCCCACTTAAACTACCAGATAGGCACTGTTTTCCGCGCTGAGCGCGGAGTTAGAACAAAGATCAAGAAAGAGTGGTATTTCACTGGCGGATCAGCCCTGACCGGAATCAAGGCCTCAAATCCTCCCACC
>JAQURU010000026.1 GCA_028715435.1 Minisyncoccota bacterium | reverse complement strand
ACCATTGATACTGCCAAAATGGCATTGGCCCCCAGCTTAGATTTATTGGCTGTGCCATCTAAAGAAATCAAAAAGTCATCAGCTTCTTTTTGGCTGGAAAAATTTTTTTGCTGAATTTGAGGGGCAATAACTTCCTCTATGTTTCTAATTGCTTTTTCTACGCCTTTACCAAAAAATCTTTCTTCTTTGTCTCGTAATTCAAAGGCTTCATATTTGCCAGTAGAAGTGCCTGAAGGAACCGATGCTTTAAAAACCCTGTTATTTGTTTCTACCATAGCTTCAATGGTTGGCACTCCCCTGCTATCCAATATTTCACGAGCTTTTAAAGATTTTATTAACATAAAAAAATTTTAAATTCTAAATTTTAAATTCTAAATCAAATTTTAATTTTAAAATTATGTTTTATTTTGCAGATATTCGTATGCAGACAAAGCCGCCGTGGCTCCCTGGCCTGCAGCAATGATTAATTGTTTGTATGTGGTGTCATTGCAATCGCCAGCAGCAAAAATTCCCTTAACAGAAGCTTGTAAAGTTTTGTCGTTTATTTTTATTGAATTGTTTTTATCAAAATCAACTAAGTTCCCTAAAAAACCTGTAGCGGGAATTGAGCCAATTTGCACAAATACACCATCCATGGGCTGTTGAAATTCTTTATGATTTTCTATGGTTTTATAAACAATGGATTGAATCTTTTTGTCTCCTTCTATTTTCAAAATTTCTGTTTTTAAATTTATTGTTATGTTCCCTGCTTTTTGGGCTTGCTCTCGCAGTATTTCATCTGCTAAAATTTTATCTCCTTTTTCAAAAATAAAAACTTTTTTAGCAAACTTAGCTAAATCTAAAGCTGTTTCAAATCCAGCATTGCCACAACCCACAACTGCTACTTGTTTATCGCGAAAAAAAGGCGCGTCGCAAATTGAACAATAAGAAAGCCCCTTGCCAACAAAATTCTGTTCGCCTTCAATGCCTAATGTTTTAGCATTACGGCCTGTGGCCACTATCAACGATCTGCCTTGATACTTCTCACCGCTATCAATTTGTACCTCGACTCCACTTCCTTGCCCTTGGCTGTGGGGCAAAGTTGGAAGAACCACCGCAGAAACAACCTTGTGGCCTGTTTTTATTTCAATTGGGAATTGTTTTAAATGCTTTTCCAGTTTTTGCATTAAAGCTATGCCTGAAATTGCATTTTCCCCTGGCCAATTGTCTACTTGGCCAGTTTTAGATATTTGGCCAAAAAAATCCTTGGTAATCAGCAAGGTGTTCAATTTTTTCCTAACAGCGTATATGCCAGCAGTAATTCCTGCTGGCCCTCCGCCAATTATAATTAAATCGTAAATCATTAAAATTTTATAATATTAGGTATTTCCTCAATCAGGTCTGTGGCTGTCATGCTTGCCCCTAATCGCTTGCTGGCTAATTCTCCTGCTTTTCCGTTGATAAAACTGGCTGCTTTTGCTGCTGTGAACGGGTCAAATCCTTGAGCCATGAAAGTTCCTGCAATGCCAGCCAATGTATCGCCTGTGCCCCCAACGGCCATATTAGGAGTTCCGCTTTCATCTAAAGCAACTTCTGTTCCATTAGTGATTATATCAACCGGCCCTTTTAGCAAAATAGTTGAGTTTAATTTCTGGGCCATTTCTTGAGCAATCTTAGCTTTTTCATCAAGGCTCAACCCGATTATTTTCTTGCCGGTTAAAATAGAAAATTCAAAACTATTAGGGGTAATAATAGCCGGGTTATCTTTTATGGAAAATAAATTTTTGGCCAAAGCATAAATTGCATCAGCATCAACCACAACCCTGCTGCTTGTTTGCTCTAAAAACTCTTGAAGGGCAATTTGAGTTTCATTTGACCTCCCAACCCCCCCTCCAATAACCACAGCTGTTTTATCACCCGCCACTGAAACAGCTGAAGCTATTTGAGCTAATAAAACTGCAATATCTTCTTGGTCTAGCCAATCCCCTTTTAAGGGAAAAGCAGCCAAATTAGGTGAAAAAGAAGCAATAATGTCAGCTGCTCTTTTAGGGGCTAAAACATGGCACATGCCAACCCCTGCCCTAAAGGCCGCCATGGCTGAAAAAGCTGGAGCTCCTGTATAAAACTGCCCACCCCCAACCACTAATAAAAGCCCGAAATCGTATTTATGAGCATCGTTAGCTCTTGGAGGATAAACCTGTTTGAGAATTTCTTTTGTTATCTTTTGCATATATTTTTTAAATACTCTTTTATTATCGGCCCATATTCTTTATGTTGAAGTGTTAAAAACAAGTTTGATTTTAACCAATCAATCGTTTGGCCGCATTCAAGCCACTCCCCTTCTATTTCATAGCCATAAATAACTTTGCCATCGTTAATCATTTCTTTAAACATTTCAGCCAAAATTAATTCTCCTTTAGCGTTAAGGGGAGTTTTTTCAAGGTATGAAAAAACATCAGGGGTTAAAACATAGCGCCCGCAACAAGCTAAGTCAGATGGCGCTTCGCCTGGTTTTGGCTTTTCTATAATTTTTTTTATCTTGTATAATCTATGAGCCACTTTCTCCACTGCCACTGCTCCATATTTAGAAATTTTTGAAGCATCCAACTTTTTCAACCCAATCACTGGCTTTTGAGCAGTTTGAAAAACTTTTATTAACTGAGAAATAGCCGGTGGGCCACCAAAGAATAAATCATCGTGAAACAAAACCCCAAACGAATCTTTCCTGGTATATTTTTTAGATTTTAAAACAGCGTCTCCATCTCCTGTGGGAATTGGCTGCACAACAGAAGAAAAACTCATTTCTTCAAATTCCTTATCTACTTGCTTTAATCGCTCTAAAAGCTCAAAACTGCCTCTTCGTTCCAAAATATTTTCCAGTTTATTTTTTGGTTTAAAATAATCTAAAATAATCTTCATGTTGTCGGAAACCACCATAACCACATCAGTAATGCCTGAATTTTTTGCTTCTCTAATAGAATAAGCTGCCATTGGTTCATCAACCACTGGTAAAATTCCTTTAGGCAAAACACGGGTTAAAGGCAAAAATCTCGTGCCAAACCCTGCCACTGGAATAACCACTTTTCTAACCTCTAACTTAATTTCTGTTTTTGTGTCCATAAGCTATTTCTTAAAATTGTTTCTTAAATAAGCTGGGATATCCCAATCAGTGCCAGTGGCCCATTCTATTTTTTCTGCTTCTTCATCGGCTTTTTGCACTTCAACAGCTGTGCGCCTGATTTTTTCTTCGGATTTTTCTAATACAGTTTCTATTTTTGGCTTCACTTTGAAACTTTTTCCTATTTTCTTCCTGTCCTTTTTACCATTTTTTTCAAGAATGTTTTCTGATTTTTCTTCTATTAATTTTCCTTTTTTATCCTCATCACAAACAGCCAATAAAACCACTTTTATTTTCTCTTTTTGCTGAAGCGATTGGGAAACACCAAAGATAATTTTGGCTTTTGGATTAAGCCGGGCAATTTCTTCGCTGATTTGCTCTATTTCTTTTAATTTTAAATCCTTTCCTCCAGAAATATTAAAAAGAATCCGCTTAACGTTTTTAGGAAAATCACTTAATAGATTATTCTGAAAAATTTTTTTAATTACATCCTCTGTTCTGTTAATGCCAGTGGCCTGGGCTTGACTAAAAAATAAAATATGGCCCCTATCTTTCAAAATAGCTTTTAAATCAGCAAAATCTGTATTAATTAAGCTAGGTTTAAAAACGATATCCAAAAGGTCAACAAGCCACAAAGCAAAAATTTGATTTAAAAAAGAGAGAGCTTTTTTTAAGGAAATCTTTCGGTCTGTTAATTGGAAAATCTTTTCATTCGAAACAACTATTATGCCTGATAAATGTTCTTTTAATTCAGTGATCGCTTTTTTAGCAACCTTCATTTTTTTCTCCCCTTCAAAAGCAAAAGGCAAAGTAAAAATTCCAAGTGATATGCATTTTTGATTGCGAGCAGCTTGAGCAAAAACAGGCCCGGCTCCTGAAGCTACCCCGCCCCCTAAACAGCCAACTATCAGGCAAATATCTTGGCCAGAAAAAAGCTGCTCAATTCTTTCTTTTTCTTCCAAAGCAATTTTTAAAGCTAAATCTGCATTCGTGCCTGTGCCCATGCCTTGCAAAGCTGTTTGGCCAAACTGAAAAAATTTTACCCCCTTTTTTATTTTTTTCGCTGTTCTAACATCTGTATCGCAAGCAGTAAAACTATGGGCTTTTAATAAGGGGAAGATTTCTGACACAACTGAAGAACCTCCTCCTCCCAAACCAACAACTTTTATTTTTATTTTCCTAATCTTAAATTCTTCCTCTGTAGGAACGGTCCCGAGACCCGGTTTAGGAATCGGCCTAGGAATCCTAGACCGGGTCTCGGATGTGGTCTTAGGTTTCTTTTTGGCAATCTTGGCAACCTTAAACTTGTCCGAACTTTTCTTTGGTCGGTTTAATTTCCTTTCAGTTGTTTTCTTTTTTAACCTCTTGGCCATATCTTTCCCCAACAACTCATTTAAATATTTGTTTATTCTTCCTCTTCTGGCGCTTCAATCACAGGAGTAAGTTCTTGCTTAAATCTTGTAATCTGATTTTTGACCTCTTGGTTATTGGGGTTTAATTCTAACACTTTTTCCATTGCCTGCAAAGCCAAATCAACTTTTCCTAATTTTTCGTAAGCTAAACTTAATAAATACAAAGAGTTGGAATGATTAGGGAACAAAGCTAAGGCTTGTTCAGCTTGTTGGCTAGCTTTTTCATAATCTCCGCCGTTGTAATAAGCTCTAGCTAATTGAAATCTGGCTTCAGTGGAAAATGGGGCTGATTGCACCAAACTTTCCAATCTGGTCAAAGCATCACTTTGGTTGCCTTCTGCTTCATCTAAAAGAACTATTTGCAAGCTGCTTTCAATATAATCTTTTTTAATAGATGATGCCTGCTCAAAAAGCTGCTTAGCCGCTTCCTTGTCTCCTGCGGCAACTTTTAATTTCCCAAGTTCAGTGGCTAAAATTGGATTCAATGGCTCTAACTTTAAAGCGCTCTCAAAGCTTTTTATGGCCCAATCTAAAGCTCCTTGGGCTATGCCTTGAATATCGCGATAAATCACCCCGGAAATTTCATAAGCTGCAACTCTGTTGGGCCCCACAGCCACGGCTTTGCGGCTTTCCTGAATAGCTAAAGAAGCAATGTTAGCAACAGTTTGCTGGTCGGGGTTTTCTTTAGCTGCTTCCCCATAAAGCTTTTGCATATAAGCCCCGGCCAAAGCAATATGATAAGTTGGCCCAAAACTATTTGTTTTTGCTGCTTCCTCTAACTTAGCAATGTCTTGGCCAGAGCTAACCAAATACTCTCTATAAGCCATGTCGGCTGTGTAATACCTCAACAACGTAAAATACAAAAAGGCCAAGGCCAACAAGGCCACCCAAAAAACAATGCTTAACAAAAGCCCAGCTTCTGGAAAGTCGCGAAAAGCGTATTTTTTTTCCTTTGTGCCTCTACCCCAAGAAACAACTCCAAGCCCCATCATCAACCAAAAAGAAAACCCTAAAACAGCTGTTTGATAATAAAAGAATTGGCCAATCAATAAAGCAGTAAAGCCAACCAAAATTGGAATGTTTCTAGCAAAAAGCATTGTTGGTTTAACTTGGGAATTGTCAGGCATTGCTAAGATTTTCTTGGTTGATTCCTGGAACCCCGAGGATTTTTCTTTGTTTGCTGCTTTTATATACAAATAAGAAATTAAAAAGAACATAAAAAACAGAATCACAAACCCCAACATACCCAAAATTCCTGTGGTGCCTAAAATTTCAGCGATATTTGTGCCTGTTCTGTCAAATCTAATTTGCCAAAATTGAGAATTCAAAAAACTGCTTGGTTTGTATTTAGAAAAAATATAATGAAAATTAGCAATTCCAGAACCCAAAACAGGATTTTCCTTTAACCCGTTTATATTAGTTTGCCAGCTTACCCCTTGGGATAAAATAGCCTCTTTAGGCAAGTTGGCAATCAAACTGTTCTGGCCTAAAAACTTAGCCAAAGGATTAGGAAACAAAAATGCAACTGAAATTAACAGAAACAAAATTGGTAAAGATAATCGCTGAACATCTTCTTTAAACATTCTTTTCCAAAAAGCCAACACCAAAAATAAAGCCAAAGACATTGCCAAGCAAAACCAGGCCTGCCAAAAATTAATCACAGCCAACAAGCCCAAGATTAAAAAAGCTAAAATAAGCCAGCTGATTTGCCCCGCAGCGCTTCTTTTGGCTTTTCTACCTGAATTTTTTTCGTAAAAATGACTCTGAAAAGCCAGAAAAACCAAAAGCATTGCTCCAATAGCCGCTAAAAACATTGATAATCCCTGCAAAGATCCAACTGTGTTAAAAACCCTGGTTGTCATCAAAACTGGCAGAGAAACTCCCAAGGCCGAAGAAATAACTGCCCATAAATTAAACAAAGAGCAATAAATAATAACTACTGTCACAAACGAAGAAATAAAAAATACTTTTAACAGTTTGCTAAGAATGATTTCGCTTTTTTGCTTGTCATCATTTTTTTGTATTTCAACGTTATTAGTAAGCAAGAAGTAAAACCCAGCCAATGATATTGTTGTTAAAAGCGAGGGCCAAAATCGGCCGTAAAAGCCCAAAAATACTGCTGTTTTATCTTTAGCAAAAACAGCTGATAAAATCAGAATAACCAAATATCCCAGAACAAAAAAATCCAAGGCCGTTCTTTTAAAAATAATTTTTTTATCCTGAAAAATCATTCGCCCCAGCCAAGCCAAAATCCCAATGCCGGTTAAAAAAGCCAGCAGATATGATTTGTTAATGTCGTAAGCTTCTAAGCTAAACGGCAGCCAAAACAATGGCATTAAAAAAACTAACAGATACAGACACCACTTAACAATTTTTTGGAACATATTTTTATTTATTTTTTATGTAATTATTAATTTTAACCTTTAAATTTTATTTTCGCAAATTGTGAATAACTATTAAGGAAGGAGGGAACCTCCTTCCTACTCCTCTAACATTCTTCTAACAAATATCTTTCCATTTCTTTTTTTGTGCGGCTCTCCTTAACGACCATTTTAATAAATTCTTCAAACTCCTCAACGCTCGCAAACTGTGAAAAAACAACATCCAGTCCACTTAAAACTGAAAGGTTAGACAATCTGCTCGCCTCATTTTTCAGGAAGGAGGGAACCTCCTTCCTGATAGCTTGATAACTAGACCAAGGATACTCACTTGCCTTATTAAGCCCATGAATTTCTATATTGCCATTTATGTAACCAATCAACCATAAAAGATATCTGTTGCTATCAATATGAACTTTTTTAAAAACACCCTGGAAAAGAACTCCTGATCTTTCGTATTTTTTATTAAAATAATTAGTATAGCTTGTGCTGACCCTATGCATAAAGTTAGAACCCCCATTGTCTTTTAATTGTTTTAAAATTAAATGAAAATGATTAGGATTTATAGAATAACTTATAATTTCTACTATTTTTTCCTGTTGTTTAATAAAACTGCCAAGCTCTCTGAAGTCAGAAGAATTTAGCGACCGCATAGAGTTTTTAGAAATCCCTAAAGCACTTAATCTTTCCTCATAAGATGTTTCATTGTTTAAATCGCGAAGACAATCAAAAAACTTCCAAAAATCTTCATCATCAAGAAAAATTATTTTTTTATCAACACCACGATTGTAGGCGTGATAGTATTCACCGGTCGTAAAAACAATATTTTGATTCTTAGACATATTTTTTAAGGAAGGAGGGAACCTCCTTCCTTCTCCGTATTCGACTACTTTATGGTAATCCTTCCACGGGGCCAAACCTAACTGCTGCGCCTTGGTTGTATATTTGCTTGATTTGTGTGGCATTTAGGGCGTAATTATATATTCTTGCATCATCTAATAGCCCATCATAATATGTTGAACTATTTTTACCTAAATTAATCGCATTAGCAGTTATATTGGCTGTTGACACAACAACGATATGATGCCAATTAGTGTCTGGAAAAACTGTTGTTTGTTTTCCATCAATGTAAATTGTTTCTGTGCCAAAACCAGTTACAGAAACAACTCCACTGGATAATTCCACATAATCACTGGCTGTTAGCTCTATTAATTTTTGTGTGGTTGTGTCTGGTTTAGCCCAAAAGCTTAAACTCAAAGTGCCAGTAGCCACGTCGCTTATATCTCCAATAGATATATAATCATCAGTGCCGTCAAAGTCCAGAGCGCAGGAATATTTGCCCTCAACCCACATAGTGGAGGTTGCAGGAGAGCCAGCTGATTCCAAGGCACCGGTGTTGCCATTGCCCGAGGAATCGCTAACTGTACTAACGGTTCCATCACAAGTGGTGGCTGTGTCTTGGCCATCATCCATTCTCCACCAAGCAATAGGACCACCGCGGTTATAATCCCAAGCAATCTGCGCTGGCGTGCGGGCGTAATTGTATATGCGGACATCGTCGATGAGACCGTTAAAAAACGCAGAATCACCTCTATAGTCTTTACCAATAACAAAATCATCCGCGATATAACTTCTATTTGCAGCTGCTATTTTTGTTCCATCAACTCGGCCATCTAAATAATAAGTTCCGTTTACACCACTTTTTACAAAAGCAATATGGTGCCACTTACCATCAGCGACATTAGTAGTCGAAGTACCTGTGTTTGCATAACCGTAATTAGTATTATAATCCCAAAACAATTGGGTTCCATCTGCTTCTATGCTGTATACATATTCTCCGTCTATTGTTTCTGGCCTTCTTCCTTGAGCAACAACGAATTGTTTTGTTATAGATGAAGTTTTAACCCAAGCGGAAACAGTCATATTTGTTGACGGAACACTACTAAAAGTAGCACGGTGTACATAATCATTCGCCCCGTCAAACGAGAGACAGGATCCAGAGTGACAGCTAGAAATTTTCCAGGTTGGGTCGGCTGAATCTGCTGTGGAGCCAGTACCAAGCGTTCCTGTATTGCTTTTTCCGCTCGTATCATTGGTATATTGTCCTGTCATCTCATCCATTTTCCAATGTGCCACGGGAGCTGCACAAGCTGAAGTATCCCCTGGCACACAATATGCTAATGAAGCAGAATCCGAGGAAGTTACAGCGCTTGGCCCGCTAGCAGAACCCAGTTTAAGAGACGCCCCGCGGTTGTATTCTAATTTAATTTCCGCTGGACTTAATTCAAATGTATAGAATTTAACTTCATCTATAAGCCCGTTAAAATAACGGCTACCACCTTGATATTGAGTAGAGCCAATTATCAAAGGTTTTGTTGCACTGTAACTTGAATTGTCAGTACCCTGGCCACAAAGTTGACCGTTAAAATACATTCTTGATACTGTCCCATTGGTAGAGCCACATATATACGCCCATGTATTGAGGGTAAATTTTTGCGAACAACCTGACGCACCATCTCCTAACTGAAATCCCACACCCTGAGAACTCCCCACTAAGAATCCGAACTGTTCAAAGCTCGCATCCTGTTGCTTAGCAAGAATATTCTGATAATCAGAAAAAGATGCTGGTCTTGCCCAAGCGCACACTGTAAATGACTTGGTGTTAAACATAGCGTTATCGGGCACGCTTACATAATCCCCCCCGTCAAAAGACAAGGCTTTACCGAATTTACCGTTTGTGGTCCAGGTGGGGCAAGCGGCAGCTCCCGGGCAAGCGCCATACAAATCACCATTGTTTTTATTTATTGATTTGTCATAAGCAATATCGCCCTGGCCTTCATCAAAAGGCAAGTACAAAGAATAACTGCCAACAGGCGAGCCAAGCATATCCTCCATAATTTGCTTTGGCGTTCGCGCGTAATTGTATATGCGCACATCGTCGATAAACCCGCTGGTAAAATCATTATTAGCTTCACCAACAACAATAGAGTTAGCAGTAATACCTGTTGTGGTAGCATGAGTTGTAATAGCAATATGATGCCAACCACTTGTTATGGCTGTTTTGTTAGCTACTCCATCAACATAAATAGTGGGTGAGGCAAAATTCGTGGTAGCAATGGCATTGCTGGCAATAGAAATATATGTATCGTTGTTAACCAGTTCTAATAGGCCATCGTTGGCATTACTATCATTAACCCAAAATTCAACTGTTTTAACATTACTGATAGTATTAGCCACTGATGCATAATCATCCACTCCGTCAAACTTCAACGCACTGCCATATTGGCCATTGGTCCACTGCGGGTCGCTGGCGTCAGCTGTAGCGCCGGCGCCAAGAGTTCCTGTATTACCATTGCCAGTTATGTCGTAAGCTGTCTGGCCAGTATTCTCGTCCATTTTCCAATGAGCCACTGGGGGTGGGCCTGTTTCATAATCCCGCCTTATCTGCTCGGCTGTCCTGGCTTTGTTGTAAATTTTCACATCGTCAAGTTTGCCCTTATGCCTAACATAGTTTGAATCACCTCCTAAATAGGTGGACGCAGCAACTCCATTTAATGCTGTGCGAGAAAGTGTAGATATAAATACTCCATCCGCATATGTAGAAATATTTCCTCCAACCCAAGTAAAAGTTAGAAACACCCAACCAGAAGTCGGAGCATTGTAAGTAGTGTCTACTTCACCAGACTGTCCAAAAATAAGATGCAGATTTCTATCTAATCCTGTATCGTAATAATTAAAAATGATACGCTTATAATTTGTTGAAAATCCTGAAACAAAAAAGTAATTATCGGTACCGTTTACATAAGGATAATCTGTATACACCCACATTGAAATAGTGCCTGCGCTTTCAATGCCTGTTGGTGTGGGAACAATCACATAATCATCGGCGCCATCAAAATTGCCAGCCATGCCGAACTTGGCGGTTGAAGTAGGGCTAGCGTGGTTGTATGGGGTGCCGTTGTTTCCATTGCCAGAACTATCTAGCACCGGGGCGGCAATTGAAGTTGTGGCCCAGCTGCTCTCATCCATTTTCCAATAAGCTACTA
>JAQURU010000074.1 GCA_028715435.1 Minisyncoccota bacterium | reverse complement strand
AATTATAGGAAACCCCGACCCTGAATGTTAAAGTTGAATGGCCCCCGCCAGATATAGAATCTCGTAAAGAAAACTCTGCGCTAGCTCGATTGCCAGAGTTTGATGCTATCCTGTACCACCCAGGAACTGTTGATATTGTAGCAGAAGCGCCTTGAGCTGCTCCTGGGTTAGTTTGCCAACTTGCCAAACCAGTGGCATCAGAAGTTAAAACCTTGCCAGCTCCTTGGGTTCCATCGACAATCTTCACAGTGCCAGCCACTTCTAATTTTGCTCCTGGATCTATTGTGCCAATGCCCACCTTGCCTCCGCCATTAGCTAATATAACATTGTCAGCTGAATACCAATTCAAAGCAGCAGCTTGGCCATTAGAATCCATTATTAGATAAAAATTGGGGTCGGTTGATTTAATAGTTGGATATCCAGCTGTGCGACTCATGCCAACTGTATAAGTGCCAGCAACAGGAGGAGGAGCGGCAAAATTGGTGCGGTTATTAACATTATCGTAAGTGATTTGGCTGGCTCCACCAAAAACTCCACTATTGTTATATTGCACCTGCGTATTGGCTCCCCCAGGAGTTCCTCCACCACCGCAAGCAGCCCAGGAAAGTGTTCCTGCGCCATTATTCTGCAAGCAAGTGCTAACTGCTCCTTGAGCAGATGGCCAAACATAAGATATATTTTTAATTTTAATAATATCACCAGCTGAATTAACTTGAAACAAATCGCCATTGCCAACTGTAAGCTTAGCAGCTGGGCTTGTGTCACCTATGCCCACGTTGCCCGTGCTCTGCTGAACAAAAAATGGGTCCACAACTCCATAAGTATCAATAAAAACACCTTGACCGCTTACCGCTCTGATAGAATGGTTTGTATCAAGCATGTTCATCACACCAGTAACCAAAGAATTAGTGGATTTCATTGTCCCACTTACTTCAAGCCGATAACTAGATGCCACAACACCAACACCCATATTCCCATAAACGTTGACATTAGCAAGATAAGAGGTGCCAATGGCTGTTAGCTCACCGTTAGTTTGAAAACCATTGGTTTGGAGCGCTCCTGTTTTAACTTGAGCGGTTGGGCCTGCATTTATTGGCGCATCACAACCCGGATCGCCAGAAGGGCAAGTTGGTGGGCTAGCTGGCGCGTCATACCAAGCTAAAACACAGAAAGTAATTGAATAACAAATAACAAAAACACTAACCAACAAAATTATTGGCTTGAATTTTGAAAAATTCATATTTAATTTTTTAAATTTTATTGACAATTTAATTGTCTATTTTCCGCTTATTACTTCATCAACCACGCCATATTTTTTGGCCTCTTCAGCTGACAAATAAAAATCACGGTCAGTGTCATTTTCAATATTTTTTAAGGGCTTGCCAGTATGGTTGGCTAAAATTTGGTTTAACTTGGCTTTGATTTTCAAAATCTGCTTAGCGCCAATTTCAATTTCCGAGGCCTGCCCTGTAATGCCCCCCATGGGCTGATGCAATAAAACTTCTGCATTTGGCAAAGTAAATCTTTTGCCCTTAGCCCCTGCAGCCAATAACACAGCTGCCATTGAGGCCGCCATGCCAACGCAAATAGTGGAAACATCACATGATATATATTGCATTGTATCATAAATTGCCAAGCCAGCTGTAACCGAACCACCCGGAGAATTAATGTATAGTTTAATATCTTTTTGTGAATCCTTAGAAGCCAAAAGTAAAATTTCAGCAATAATTAAATTAGCCACATAATCATCAATAGGCCCGGCTAAAAATATAATCCGCTCTTCTAAAAGCCGGGAAAATATATCGGTGGCTCTTTCGCCCCGAGCTGACTTTTCAATTATTGTTGGAATTACCGGCATAAAACTATTTATCGCAAAATTGTTCCAAAGCCTCGAACACCTTATTTGTATATAATACACCTTTTATTGTTTCTTTATCAATTTCTTGGGGATTAACCTGTGGATAACTTGCCAATATCCTGTTGATTTCTTGTTCTAATTCTTGTTCTAAAACCTCAATTTTTTCTTGCTGGCCAATGGTTTTTAAAATTAAATAGTTCCTCACTCGCTGCTGAGCGGTTTCTTGGGCTTCTTTTTGAACTTCTTCTATTGTTTTTTGAATTCTTGTCAAATAATCATCAAAGCTAATTTTTAAGTGTTCTGCTTCGTGTTCTAAATTATGTATTATGCGCTCTTTTTCTGAAGAAACTAAAACATCAGGTAGCTCTATTTTAACCTCATCGCCAATAGCTTTTAAAACTTTTTCTTTCCATTGTTCTTTTAAATGATGTTCTTTTTCAGCTGTTAGGCCCTCTTTTACGTTTTGTTTTAAATCTTCAGCATTAGTAAAATTGCCCAAAGTTTTCACAAACTCGTCAGTTATTTCTGGCAAAGTCATTAATTTAACTGCTTTTACTTTTAATTTAAAATTGGCTTCTTTGCCCGATAAATCCTTATTAAAATACTCTTTTGGAAACTCTGCTGAAAAATCTTTTTCCTCGCCTGCTTTCATTCCTTCAATTGCTTTTTCAAAACCAGGAATTAATTTTGCTTCACCTAAAATAAAGCTGTCCTCAAATTTTTTATTGTTTTCAATTTCTGGAGCTTGATATTCAATTTCAACCCAATTTCCCTTAACTGCTCCGCTTTCAAGGGGCTCCATATTAGCTCTGGACTTTTGAATCCATTTAATTGTTTCTTCAATCTCCTCACTGCCTATTTGGGCTTTTTTCTTCTCAATTTTAGAAACAATTTTTTGATAATCAGGCAAATTAACTTCTGGCAAGGTATCTATTTTAATTTTCGCTTGAAAGTCATTACCTTTAGCCAGTTTTAAAATCTCCACTTGAGGTGGGCCAATAACTTCTAAATCATTGTCTTTAATAACTTTGGGATAATTTTCTTTTAAAGCTGCTTCAGCTGCTTCTTCTAAAATTTTGTAATCACCCGCTTTCTGCTCCACAACATCTTTTGGCGCTTTGCCTGGCCTAAAGCCATCCAAAAAAATCCCTTGGTTTA
>JAQURU010000073.1 GCA_028715435.1 Minisyncoccota bacterium | reverse complement strand
GCATGGCTTGACACAGCATTGCTGTGTTATGTAACGAAGCAAAGCTTCGTCAAGCCGATAATCCCGTTTTCGCGTATATGCGCGGGTATTTATCTTATTTTAGCCCTCTTTCGCTCCGTATAGCAGAGCTTTAGAGGACTTTGGCATTAAACTATTATTGTGGATATCGTATTGACTTTATTATTAAAATACTGTATATTTATGGTATCACTACGAAAAAGACCCCTATAAGGTTTCGTCCTTATCGGGGGTTTTTTCTTTTCGGGTCTCTAAAATAGACTTCTGATCATTAAGATAAGATATCCTGGCGCCCGTTCTTTTTATTAAAATAGAACATTTTTTCACTTTGGCTGGAGAAAGTACAATCTCCAACTTACTTTTTTCTAATAAAAATTTTATTAGACCGGCATAATCACCGTCGCTGGTTACTATCACTGCTTTGCTAAAAGCATTTTCATAAGTATCTTGTGTTACTTTTAACACCAAATCAGCGTCACAATTGCCCTTTGGTTTGCCCTCACCATCATAGACGACTTCCTTATATACTAGAGTAAAACCAGCTTCCTGCAGAATTGTATAAAGATCTTTATATTTTGGTATTAGACCGATAAAAAGATAAGCCGTAGACACAGAATATTTTTCCGTCAGCCAAATCCTAAAACGCTGATAATCCAATTGCCAATGCAAGCTTTTTATACCCTTGTGCAAATTGGCCGCGTCAATAAAGGCAAAATTGTTTTCTTGTTTCTTGTCCATAATCCAATAAGGTTGGCTGAGGTTAATGGTGTTTATGACGTTAATGAGGTTGGTGGGGTTTATGCGAAAACGGCTCAACTCGCATGGCTTGACACAGCATTGCTGTGTTATGTAACGAAGCAAAGCTTCGTCAAGCCGATAATCCCGTTTTCGCGTATATGCGCGGGTATTTATCTTATTTTAGCTTGTTAAAAAATTAATTACCAATTTTATCAATATCTCTTTTTGTTTGGGATCGCTTGCCGCGATTAATAGGGCCAAAGCCACCAAGGCATTATCATTAAATTTACGCTCGCCTTTTTTATCCAATAAATAATTATTTTTGCTCAAAAATACTATAAACAAAAACGAGCCAATGCGTTTGTTGCCATCAATAAAGGGATGATCTTTAATAATGAAATACAATAAATGGGCGGCCTTGGCTTCAATTGAGGGATATAATTCTTTATTGCCAAATGTCTGATAGATGTTGCCAATGATGCCGGCTAGTGCTTTTTCTCTTTCTGTTCCAAAAAGATCAGCGGCTTGTTTTTTATTCAGCAAATCACTTTTTAATTTTGAAATATCAACGATTGCCTCTTCATAATCAAACTGATATTTGGGTTTTGTCAACTTGGCTGGCAAAGATAATTTTTCCTCATCGTATTTTTGCAATAAAACCCAGGACTGGGCATATTTGGTAATAACTTCAAGCAGACCCTTGACTTCAGCGCCTTTGAGCTTTTTGGTCTCCAGGGCATGTTTAACCATCTCCACGGCTTGCTCTAAGTCAATTAAATTTGTCTCTTTCAATCTTTTCTGATTGAGAGTATAACCCTTAATCAGGTGATCCTTTAAAACTTTAGACGCCCAAATACGGAATTCGGTGCCTTGTTTGGATTTAACCCTATAGCCAACAGATATAATAACATCAAGATTATAGAAGTTAGTGACATATTCTTTGCCATCAGCGGCAGTTATCCGGGATTTCCGGATAACTGATTTTTCGCTTAATTCGCCCTCTTTAAAGATATTCTTAATGTGTTCGTTTATTGTTCTAACATCTTTGGCAAACAAAAAGGACATCTGTTTCTGATTCAACCAAACAGTTTCCTCATTTAATTCCACCTCAAATCTAGGCCCGCCGGTTTTCGGCTGGTAAATAATGATTTCACCTTTATTAAATTTTTCTTGTTTTTTGTCCATAATCTAATAAGGTTGACTGATGTTAATGGTGTTTATGACGTTAATGAGGTTGGTGGGGTTTATGCGAAAACGGCTCAACTCGCATGGCTTAACACAGCATTGCTGTGTTATGTAACGAAGCAAAGCTTTGTCAAGCCGGTAATCCCGTTTTCGCGTATATGCGCGGGTATTTATCTTATTTTAGCTTGTTAAAAAATTATTGTTTATCATTATCAATACCGATTTTCCAGACACTTTTTTCCAAAAAAGCTTCAATGGTTTGCCGGACAGCTTTATCTATAAGATTATTACTTTGTCTTAAAACTCCGCTTGTTGGCTTCCTGAAGAATTTTAAGCGTTGCCTGGACTGAAAGGTTATCGCTTGGTAAGAGTATTAATTTATCGCCCAATTGATTTAACAAAGGACTCAAAAATTCATCAGCCCATGAAGGTGATAATGTTAGTACCCCGGAGAAATCCACTTCTATTTCCTCATCTTTAGAAAGGTCTCGCAATGTTGGCTGAAAAGCTTTAAGAGCCTCACTGCCCAATTCCCGTGATATTAATGTTTTGCCAAATTTTTCTAATTGTAATTTCATATATTTTTAATGTTTTAAAATTCTATTTTTGCCAAGCACCCGCGTATAATACGAGAGCCGCGCGTAACCCGAAATACTTTATCTAATCCTTTCATGTGCACTTCGGCATCGCCGCTTATAAAAAATAAATCAATTGGGTTCTCTATGACAACTTCACGGACAAGCTTTAGTCCATTACCGCGTTTTTCCGGAGCGCGCCCGGAAATAAATTCGGTAAACGCGACTTCCACCGCCGCCACATGGCTTGTCAGTTCCGGCCGAACCTGGCGTAATGTTTCCAGAATACCCAGTCCTCTATCAGCTAGGACAATGATTCGCTTTTCTAGATCGTAACCAAAAAAAATTCCTGCCGTATCCGGCCATTTTCCCAGGTTATGAGCAAATGAATTATCACCTATCTCTCCGGCAATTAAGACAATCAATGAATATAATTTTTCAAATCCAGGCTTTTGCATCAGAGTATGCTCCATTTTTGCCAACATGGAGTTAAAAACAGAGCTTGTTTGACAA
>JAQURU010000025.1 GCA_028715435.1 Minisyncoccota bacterium | reverse complement strand
TTTGTAATTTTCTAATTTGTTGAGTATCTTTGTTTGCATAAATTTTTCCAACAAAGCAATAGAATTTTTTGCGCTTCCGCCCGTTCCAATATTTACGGTATATTGAGATGTTGGGAAAACCCAAGCGTAGCCATTTTTTATTATTTGGTTATCAAGGTAAATTTTAACTGTTTTAATATCTATTGGATTTTCAAGTTCAATAGAATATTCAATGGCAAATTCTGTGTTGATACGTTGCTCTACTTCTGGAAAAATTTTTTGGCGGATAATTGAATTAAAGCCATCAGCAGCTATTACGTATTTTGATTGAAAAATTTCTCCTCTGTCTGTTATTACCTGCCAACACTCCCCTGCTCTTTTTATGTTTATTACTTTTGTTTCTAAAACTAATTTGGCTTTAATTTTTGTGGCTAAATGTTTTTCAAAACCAGCTTTTTCTACCACATAACCAAGCGGTTTTTCTTTCGTTTTCCCAATAATTTTGCCGTTTGGCGTTATTCTTTCAACTTTATAAATTGTTGATTTTGTCCAAACAGGGCTTGGCTCTATCCCCTGCCGTTCCAATGATTGAGTACTCATTCCCACACATTGAACAGGCCTGCCGATTTCTTTTTTTTGCTCTAAAATTATCGCATTTTCCAGGTATTTCCCAGCTATTAGCCCGGCTGGTCCAGCTCCAACAATAATTGTTTCAAATCTCTGCATATTAAATTATTTTACCATATTGTGGTTAAGTGGTAAAATTTAAGCAATGTTGGTAGAAAATATTTTAGTTATTGTCGTGGCTGCGTTTTTGCTGGGGTTTGGTGGAGCTATTTTTGGCATTTGTTGGGTGCCAACTAAGAGAAAACAATACGAAATTATCGCTAAAACAGCAAAATTAAAACCAGGCATGGTTTTTTGCGATTTAGGCTCTGGCACGGGCAGCTTGCTTTTTTATTTAGCTAAAAATTATAAAGTTCAGTGTGTGGGAGTGGAAATATCCCCTGTTTTATATCTTTATTCTAAGATTAAGTCACTTTTTTACAAAAATATTTCAATAAAATTTAATAACTTTTTTAATTATAATTTGGCAGGTTGCGATGTTGTTTATTTTTACTTGCATCCAAAGTTAATGCCAAAAATAATCCAAAAATTGCAAAAAGAGTTAAAGCCAGGCGCTTTGGTTATTTCGTATGGATTTGTTATTCCAGGCTATGCTCCAGAGAAATTTATTGAGCAGCCAGGCCAATTATCTGTTTATTTTTACCATAATATGCAATAACCTGCTCTAAGATTATTTTAAACCATTCTGCGTAAATTTCTGGTTTCTCGGCAATATCTTTTCTTAACTCATCAATAGCAACCCATTTCCAGGCCTCAACTTCTTTTTTATTAGGTTTGGCTGATCCATTGAATGTGCCAATAAAAATATGGTCAAACTCGTGCTCAATCAAATCCCCCACTTTTGCTTTGTAAACAATACTTAAAATTTCCCGCAAGTAAAGCTTGATGCCCATTTCTTTTTCTAAACGTTTTTGAGCTTCTTTTGTGATACTTTTTTTGTTTTCTGGGTGCGAGCAACAGGCATTGCTCCAAAGGCCTGGCGAATGGTATTTACTTTTGGATCTTTTTTGCAAAAGCATCTCCCCTTTTAAGTTGAAAATAAATATTGAAAAAGACCGATGCAAAGCGCCAAGTTGGTGGGCTTTGAGCTTTTCCATTTCGCCTATTTGATTGTCGTTTTCATCAACTAAGATTACCTGCTTTTTAAACATTTTTAATAAATTGTGGTGCCTTTGAACGGCTTGTTAGTTATGATTTTTTCTAAGTTAGATAGGTCTTGCCCATTGGCCATTACAACTTTTAAATTATTTTTCATGGCTAAGTTAGCCGCTATTGGATCAAAAGGCGTGTTCATGCCAGGAGTCCATTTTTTTGGTATTAGCTTTAAATAATCTTTCCAGGATATTTTTGCAATTGGCATGGCAGTTTGATCTTTTTTAGGGTCGGCTGTGTAGACAAAATCTTGATTGCTTAAATTAATTATTGTTTTTATTTTAAAATCAACTGCGGTTTGGGCAGCATCAAAATCCGAGGAACTGCCCGGGGCCCAGCCACAGCCTACTATTATTGGATATTTGCCAAAGTGTTTAATTTTTCCTTGCTGATCAAGCAGTAAGGGATTAGATTTTTTAGCTAAAATAATTTTTAATAGCAAAGCGTTTAATTTAGTGGTTTCAATGCCAATCCAGTCCTGGTTAGTTAAAGAGGCCTTAGCAACATTTCGAAGAGCTTGTTGGTATTTGCGGCAAATTTTTCCTCCGCCAGTGATGATAATAAATTTATACCCCAAAAAAACTTTTTTGAGAATAAACTGCTGAAATTTTTTTAGGTATTGTTCATCAATTTCCTCTGGCACCATAACCGAGCCCCCTAAAGATATCACAAATGTTTTTTCTTGCATAATAAATTAAAGTTTATTTTTTATTATACCAATTTTTTAACTATAAAAAAGTTTACCGCCTTACTTTTGCAAGGCGGTGTTTTTTTATTCGTTATATGGGCTCCAAATCTGTGCGGCCCATAAAATTTTTTTCTCCCTGACAGCAGCTTCTGGCGAGTCAGAAGCATGCGCTGTATTATATATAACCCTTTGCTCTAGAGTTGCCTTAGCCCCTGTTTCTCCGTTGATTGCATGGTGCCCCCTTAAAGTATGCTTCGGTGCTTTGCTTGGGTCGGTTGGACCCAAAAAATCGCGAAATTCTTGAACGACATTACCATTACTTCCAATAATTTCCATCACAGGAAGGGGTCTTTTGGTAAGATATTCAACATTCCATTTTGTTACCAATTGCCCAAGTTCTAGGGGGTTATTTGTTTTTAAGAGTTCTTCGGGCCTAACCCCAGCTTCTTGGCAATTTTTAATGATTTTATTGCCAACAGTATGAAGCCAATCAGGCCCATTGTCGTAAAGATTTTCCGCTTCTCTTTTCTTGAGCACCACCCATCGCATTTCTCTTATTCTAAAATCATTTTTGAAAATGTGCGTAATTATCTCCTCGATTTTTACTAGTCTTGGCATCGAGTAAGGTAAAAGTTTGATCAAAGCAATTGTGAAATCGTTCACGATTTTGCCCTCCCAATTACATTGTTAAGAATAGAAAAATAAAAATTCGTCTACTTTAATTTACCATTTTTTGGCAAAAAATCAATTGCCCAAAACCGCTGGCTTGGCATTATAAAAAACATCAAAGTAAGCCTTAACAGTTGCTAAAAGTTCTCGGCCGATATTTAGCTCTAAGTTTTTGTAGTGTCTTCTATCAGCAGTTATGCCATAAGCTTCAAGGCCAAGAGAGCGGGCAATAAAAATGGCTCTGGGCAAGTGGAAATTCTGAGTTGAAATTATTAGATTTTCAATATGAAAAATATTTTTGGCTCTGTACAAGCTGTCATACGTGTCAAATCCATAATAGTCAAGTAAAATATTTTCTTGGGGTATCCCCTGCTCTAATAGATAGTTTCGTACTGTTTCAACTTCATTGTAATTTTTAGCTTGGCCGTCTCCTGAAACTAAGATATTTTGTACTTTATTGGTTTGGTAAACTTCAATAGCTGTTTGGGCCCTATCTTTTAGCATATCGCTCATTGTTTTGTTAGCATATACAGAAGCTCCTAGCACTAAAACTGTTTGGGCTTTCGGCGCTTTATTTATGTCTGTGTAAATATAGCTAAATCCTTGTTTTTCTGTTTGTAAATTCAGCAGAATAACTAAAATAATTGTTAGAATTGTCATAAAAATTCCAAATAATAATAAGGTTTTTAAAATTTTTTCTGTTTTTTTGTTCATTACCTTATCTTAACAGAAAATTTAAGTTTTAAAACTAAAAAAGCAAAAGTAATTTAATACTCTGCTTCTTTAGTTAATTCTTTTTAAAAAGAAAATGTCTGCAAGAAAAACTTTTCTTGGAACGTTTCCGTTTTGAGCTATTTTTATGGAAAAGGAGTCGTCGCTTTTATCATGGCAGCAAACTGCAGTTATTTCTCCGCAGATTTCTCCGCCAAAGCGAGTTGATTCACAAACCACCATTGCTCCATTGTTTAAACCATAAAACGCTTTCAGAACCTCTTGGTTTGTCACTGTATACCTCCTTTTCATAAAAGAACATGAAATGAACATATCAAAAGAGCAACTTAACCTGCGTTACTTTTTTATTCTGGCCAGGGGGCGATGATTAATACTTTTGCGTCTTTATTTGGCAGCATTTGATATATTTGTTCAGTTATAAAGGGCATAAACGGGTGGAGCAGTTTTAATGACTCGCGCAGCACATAAAGCAAAACTTCTGGATTATTTTCTTTTTTACACTCTTCAATATAAACATCACAAAATGTATGCCAGAAAAAATGATAAATTTTTTGAGCTGCCTCATGAAATTGAAAATCCTCAATGTTTTTGGTTATTTCTTTGGTTGCTTCCCTAAGCGCTTTTAAAATTTCCTCATCCGCCTTTGTTTTCGGTTTTTCATTTTTCATTTTCGGTTTTTCATTTTCGGTTTGTGCCATTACGAACCGAGCTGCATTCCAAATTTTATTGGCAAATCTTTTTTGGGCAATTATTTTATCTTCAGAAAAAGGAATATCCTGGCCTGGTGAATTAGCAAACACTAAAGCCATACGCAAAGCATCAGCCCCGTATTCATCAACAACCCCCAGAGGGTTGATAACATTGCCTTTGCTTTTGCTCATTTTTTGCTTGTCTTTATCTCTTACTAAGCCGTGCAAATAAACATTCTTAAAAGGCACCTTACCAGTAGTGTAAATACCAAGCATAACCATGCGAGCCACCCAGAAAAATAAAATATCAGCCCCTGTTTCCATTACACTTGTTGGGTAAAAATATTCAAAGTCACCTTTTTGCGTATTTTGTAAAGTGGCAAAAGGCCATTGGCCAGAAGAAAACCAAGTATCAAAAACCTGTTCATCATTCCCCTGCTCTGGTATTGGAATGCCCCAAGGAATTTGGCGGGAAATATTCCAATCCCTTAATTTTTCCATCCATTGCAAAAATATTTTTTCAAATCTTTTAGGAATAAACTTTATTTCTCCTTTTTTAACAGCATTAACCGCTAAATCCCGTAAAGACAATTTCCCATTGGCTGGAGGATCCGTCATTTTCACAAACCATTGATTGTCCATTAAAGTTGGTTCAATAATTGTGCCGCATTTATAGCAAACAGCTACATTATGTTTATAATTTTTTTCTGTTGCTTTTTCATCAAGCAGGCCTTTGGCAATCATATCTTGGACGATTTTTTCTCTGGCCTCCCCTATTTTCATTCCTTGATAGGGCCCTGCTAACTCATTCATTTTGCCGTATTTATCAATAACGATTTTTGGCCCTGGAATTTCGTTTTTATGCCTTTGCCATGTTTCGTAATCAGCAAAATCATGGGCTGGAGTTACTTTCACAGCCCCTGTGCCAAACTCCATATCAACTGATTCATCAGCAATTACTTCTATTTTAGCTTTGCCCAAAACTGTTTCCACTTCAACCTCTTTGCCAACGTATTTTTTATAGCGCTTGTCTTTAGGATTAACAGCAATGGCTGTGTCCCCGAATTTTGTTTCTGGCCTAACAGTGGCTAGCTTAAACGGCCCGTAATTTATATAATATAGCGGGTCAATTTTTTCTTCGTATCTTATTTCAACATCCGAAAGAGTTGTTTGATGTTTTGTGCACCAGTTTACTAATCTATTGCCTTTGTAAATTAAACCGTCTTTTTTTAGCTTGGCAAAAGTGGCATAAATAGTTTCAATGATATCTTTATCCAGGGTAAATTTATTTCTGGTCCAATCGCAAGATGCTCCAAGTTTTCGTAATTGGCTTTCCATTTCCCTTTTGTTTTCCAAGGTAAAATCCATCATTTCTTTTAACAGTTGATTTTTGGGAATTTCACTTTTTTTTCTTCCCTCTTTTTCTAATTTTTTGTCAAAAACCACTTGAGTTTCAAAACCAGCATGGTCAGCTCCGGGCAGCCATAAAGCGCTATCCCCTTTCATTCGGTGGTATCTTATCATTATGTCTTGCAAAGAAACAAACAAAGCATGCCCTAAATGCAAAGCGCCGTTGGCATTGGGAGGGGGCATTATAATGGTAAAATTCTTCGCTTTACCGATTTTTGGAGTAAAATACCCGCCTTTTTCCCACATTTCGTAAATTTTTTCCTCGCTCTTTTTTGGATTGTATATTTTTTCAAGTTCCATAATTTTTTTGATTACTCCCCTATCATCAGGACTTGTATTTTTCTTGGTCTTGGCCTGTCTAATTCCACAAACATTATCCTTTGCCACAAGCCAAATTGGATTTTTCCCTCTAATATATTTAAAGTTACGTTTTGAGGCAGGTAAAGCGCTTTAACATGGGCTTGGCCGTTATCGCATTCGCCAGGGCACATATTAACAGTTCTTATTTCAAAGTTGTCGTGGTTGTATTTAATATTGCTTGGCGCTAATTTTTCTAAGTTAGCTTTTATATCTTCTATTAATAAAGGCTCATTTTCGTTTACAAACACTGTGGCTGTGGTATGAAAAGTTTGCACATTTAACAAGCCATTTTTAATGTTGCTTTCCACCACAAAATTTTTAATTTCATCAGTAATGTCTCTGAAATCAAACTGGCCTTTTGTTTGGTATTCAAAAATTTTACTAACAATTTTCATATGTTTATTTATCTATCCTACCCTTAAAAAACCAATTATTCAAGCCGTTGCTTAACTATAAAAAATAGAGGTCGATGAATATCATCGCCTCTATTAAAATAGCTCCTTTGCTATCATTTTTTTACGTTCCCCCAGGTTGTGGCTTGCCTTCCGCCTATACCTGGATTTTTAGCTGGCGCCCTTGGTAAGGCATCGGAAATTGCTTCATAAAGCCAAAATTATCCGAGGACGGGCCTTTACAGCACAAATAAGGTAGGTTTGTCAATAGTTATTTGCCGCGTTCTACGACAAAGTCGACCAAGTCAGCCAAAAGATTGCTCCATTGGTTTTGAGGCAGCTTTTTTAAAGCCCTTTTAGCTTTATTTGAATAAAGCCGGGCTATTTCCATTGATTTTATCAAGGCGTTTGTTTTTTTAATTAAATTCATTATTTCTTTAATATCTCCCTGACTTACTTTGCTTTGGCTCATTATTGATTTTATTGTGTTTTTATCTTTAGCTGATAACTGCTTAAAAGCCATCATTAAAACAAGATTACCTCCCTTTTTTTCTTGAACATCTTTGCCAATCTTTTTGCCAAAGCTTTTTTCATCTCCAAACATGTCTAAAATATCATCTTGCATTTGAAAAGCAATTCCTAAATTAAGCCCGTATTCTTTTATGTTTTCTATTTGTTGAGGTTTAGCATGAGCTACAATTCCTCCCAAGCAACAGCACGCTTCAAAAAGCGCGGCTGTTTTTTGGGTTACCATCTTCAAATACATTTTTAAAGTAATATTTTTAGATCGTTTTTCAACAACAAACGGTTCTTCTTTGTGGCCGTTTCGTTCAAATAAAATATCATAAATTTCACCCTCCACTAAAATTTTTAATGTTTTAGAAAATAAGTTAGAAATTTCAATATTATAGTCACTGGCGGTGGCTGTTTGAAAAATTGAAGCAGCGTAATCAATAGCAATACAATCAGCAATTGATTTGCCATATCTTGCCCAAACAGTTGGTTTGTTGCGTCTGAATAATCCATTATCTATTATGTCATCAATTATTAAAGAATAATTATGCAGTATTTCTAATCCACAAGCTGGCTTTAAAACATTATTAATTTTTCCCCCAAATAAAAAACAGCAAGCAAAAGCTAAAGCTGGCCTTAAGCGCTTTCCTCCAGCCATTATTTGATGTTTTACCAGTGGTTGCAAATTTTTACTAACATTAGAAACAAGAGTTTCTATAATAACTGGATCAGTTTTTTTCTGGATTTCTTCGAGAAAGTCGTATATCTTTTTAATTTTTTGGTCCATTAGTAATTATTATGATTTTAAACAAAAAAGGCAATCCCTTGCCTTTTTTGTTTAAGATCATTACTACATTTGGGGCTGGCCTTCAGAGTTATTTTCATCAGTAGGGCTTGCTGATGGCGGTTGAGATGAAGCCATTGGCTTCTCTTGAGTTCCTTGGCTCATTATTTCCCCACCCTTTTTCTTTTTGGATTTTACAACGATTGCTACAGCAACAATTGCTACAACGATAACTATTAAAACGATGTATAAAACGCTCATATTTTGTATCTTTACTAATGCGACTTTTAAGCTATTTAATTTAATTTTTAAATATTATTTATTTTAATTGTTTTATTTCGTTAAGTCAAATAAATAAGCCTGTGGATAATTCACTTTCACACCACACACATTAGTGGTATGCGGTGGTTATGGTACTGGGATAGCTGGCCTTAATTGGATGGATTGGGCTGTTATACTGCCATCTTGATTAGTTGTTCCATTGGCCATGATATTTTGCCCGATTTGCAGATCATTTATTGAGCCGTCTGTTGATTTAGTGATTTGGGTGGAAGTGGAGAAAAAAATAATTTTGGAACCGCCGTCTCTGTTTTTTACAGTAATGCTTTGGTTATCTACAGCTAAAATTTCGCCGTTAATAAGGCTATTCCCGATGTTTCGGATGCCAGCTTGGCCAGTGTTAATATTCGCCCCCATTCTTTGGAATCTTTGCTGGGCATCTTGGGGCAAATTGCTGAAGGGGGATTTGTTCTTTGTGTATTCTACTCCTCCAAAAAATGACCCCGCACCAACTGTTGCTATTAACAAAACGATGCACACTAACAATGTTTTTTTATTCATATATTTTTTATTTTATTCATACCTTAAAGCTTCAATTGGGTTTAACCCTGAAGCTCTTTTGGCTGGATAATAGCCAAATAAAACCCCGATACTTCCTGACACCCCAAATGCCAGCAAAATTGAAGTTACAGAAACTTTAGTGGCAATGTCGGCAAAGTAATGCACTCCAAAAGATATTAGCCAGCCCATAATAATTCCGATTATCCCTCCTAAAAAAGTAAGCGCAACAGCTTCAGTTAAGAATTGCAAATTCACATCTTTCTTTTTAGCACCAATAGCTTTGCGTAAACCGATTTCACGAGTTCTTTCTGTTACAGTGGTTAACATCATATTCATAATGCCAATGCCTCCAACAATTAAAGAAATAGCTGCCACAGAGCCCAATAATATTGTAAAGGTTTTTGTAACCGACGAAGCAGCGGAAACAATATCTGTTTGATTTAAAGTGCTGAAGTCAGCTAAGGAGGGGTCAGAAATGTTATGGCGGACTAATAATATTTCAGTAATTTGTTCTTGTAATTGGGCCATGGATTTTTGTTCTTTTGCTTGAACGCTAATTGTGCTTACTCTATCAGAGCCAGCCAAAAATTGCTGGTTAGTTGTGATTGGAATAAAAATAGTGTCATCTTGGTTGGAAAAACCACTTCCGCCTTTAGCTTTAGTTACGCCAATTACCTTAAATTCTATGTTTTTAATGCGGATTGATTGCCCAATCGGGTCGGAATCTGCACTAAACAAGTCATCTCTAACAGTTGGGCCCAAAACAGCTACCTTAGATTTACTGGTGATCTGCTGGTCAGTGATAAAAGAACCGTCAAATATTTGCACATTTCTTATTAATGGATAAGCAGAAGTAGTGCCAATAACCGAAGTGTTAGTGTTTGTTCCTTTAGCTGTAACTTGATATCTACCAGAAAGCTCTGGGGCAACCCCATTAGCTAAAGAAGCTTCTTGGCTAACAGCCAGGGCGTCTTCTATGGTGAGTGTTTGCGAACTTCCTCTGCCTTGGCTAATTTGCATACCTATGCCTCTTTGAGCGCCAGGCATTACTAAAATTAAGTTTGACCCTAAAGATTCAATATTATCTTGTATTGTTTGTTGAGACCCTTGGCCAATAGCAATCATAGCAATTACCGAGCCAATACCAATCACAATACCTAAAACCGTTAGGCCCGACCTAACTTTATTAGCGACTAAAGCCGAATATGTTTCATGGATTAAGTCAGAGATTGTCATGTACTTGAATTTTCTATTTGGCCGTCTTTGATATGGATAATTCTATTGGCATGCTGGGCCACTTCTTTTTCATGGGTGATTAAAATAATTGTTCGACCTTGGATTTTATTCAATTTTTTAAAGGTTGCTAAAACAATTTCTCCTGTTTTGCTGTCTAAGTTCCCAGTTGGTTCGTCTGCTAAAATTAGAGCTGGGTTATTAACAAGAGCTCTAGCAATTGCCACTCTTTGCATTTGCCCGCCTGAAAGCTGGTTAGATAAGTGATTAAAATGTGCCTCGTCTAAACCAGAACTTAACAGCGCTTCTTTAGCTTTTTTCTCTCTTTCCTCTTTTTTTGTATCGGAGTAAACAAGGGGCAGTGTTACATTGCGCAAAGCTGTTGCTCGGGGCAATAGATTAAACGATTGAAAAACAAAACCAATTTTATTTTTGCGAATATCTGCTAAATCATCATCAGAAAGATTAGAAACGTTTTGGCCATCCAATAAATATTCTCCTTTACTGGGAGTATCCAAAGCGCCAAGAATATGCATTAAAGTTGACTTGCCCGAGCCCGAAGGCCCCATAATAGCCACAAATTCTCCATTAGCAACTTTAAAAGAGACGTCTTTTAAAGCTGAAGTTTCTATAGATTGCCCTGATTCTACTGAAGGACTTTTATATATTTTGCTGATGTGTTTGCATTCAATCATATTTTTTAGTTCTTATCGGTTGAATCCTCCTCCAGTGGTAATTCGTGCCCCTCCTTGTTGGAATAAACTTTGGCCTTGGGATGCCTGAGAAGAAGCAGTTGAGGCAGTGTTGGTTCTCACAATTATAGTGTCGCCCTCTTTCAAGCCAGAAATTATTTCAGTTTGAGTGTCATTAGATAGGCCTGTTTGTACTGTTTGGCGCAAAGGAGCTTTCGCTAAAACAATTCCGCCCATGCTTAATGAAGAGCTTGAGGCAATTTCTCCATTTGGCATTTCCACA
>JAQURU010000072.1 GCA_028715435.1 Minisyncoccota bacterium | reverse complement strand
TTTTTATATGGCCCGCCAGGAACAGGCAAAACTTTGTTAGCCAAAGCTGCTTTATCTATAATGCCCCCTTTGTCAAACGATGAAACACTGGAATTAAGCAAAATTTACAGCGCAGCCGGGCTTTTGAACGAACAAAACCCAATTTTAGCTAATCGGCCTTTTCGCAGCCCGCATCACTCTATTTCAGAAGGGGCATTAATTGGCGGGGGAACCCCGATAAGGCCAGGGGAAATTACTTTATCGCACCGTGGTATTCTATTTTTGGACGAGTTTCCTGAATTTCACCGCGATGTTTTAGAAAGCTTGCGCCAGCCATTAGAGCAAGGTGAAATAATTGTGCAAAGAACAAAGCAAAGCGTGCGCTTTCCAGCTAGGTTTTCTTTAGTGGCTGCCGCCAACCCTTGCCCTTGCGGAAATTATCAAAGCCAAATTAAGCCCTGCACATGCACGCAAGGCCAAGTTAATTCTTATAAGCGCAAAATGACAGGACCTTTAATGGATAGGTTTGATATTTTTTGCAACGTGCCCTCAATTGCTTACGAAGATTTAATCAAGCAAGCCACAAGCGATGAAACAGGCGACAATGCGAAAATAAAAATAGCCAAAGCCAGGGCAATCCAAAACAAACGGTTTTTTAACGATAAAATTTCAACTAATAGTGAAATGAATGTGGAACAAATAAAAAAACACTGCCAAATTGACAGCGCCTCCCATAGCTTGTTGAAAAAATCAGTTGACTCTGGGTATTTATCTGCTCGGGGCTACCATAAAATTTTAAAAGTGGCCAGAACAATTGCAGATTTAGCTGAACAAGAAAGTATAAGCTTTCTGAATATTTCCGAGGCCTTAAGTTTTCGCCAAAAGGATTAAAAGCCCCCTTGCTTCACCTGAATATTTAATTAATTTTTGTTCCCACTTTATAACCAGCAAACGGATTAGTGGCAAACCGAACATCAAAATGGACATGGCACCCTGCTTCCCCAGCCGGAATAGTTAAGCCAGTATGGCCGATATAACCAATAATTTGGCCTTGTTCTACTTTTTGCCCAGGACTAACTGCAAACTTAGATAGATGCCCGTAATAAGTTACAACGCCATTGGCATGAAGAATATTAATGTAATTGCCAGAAACAGAATCAGCCCCTAATTTTTGCACAGTGCCAGCAGCCGAGGCCACTACTGGCCCGCCGCAAGATCCATTACTAAAGTCAACTGCATTAAACCAATGCAGCCCTTGGGTAATACGAGCATTGGCAATGGGCACCATAAAGTAGGCATTAGGCACAGTCACCTTAGGATATGCCTTTACCACTGCTGTATTTTTTGGCATAATACCCCCTGGAATAACTAAAATATCCCCAGCAAATATCTTAGAACCATCAACACCAACATCATTGGCGTCAATAATATCTTGGGCATTAGCTTTGTAAACCAAGGCAAGCTTGCTTAATGTTTCTCCATTTTTTACAATATGTATCAAGCCAGACACTGGCATTATAATCAATTTTTGACCTGGTTTTAGTTTTGATTTAACAGTTAAGTCGTTGGCTTGAGCTATTGTTTCAACGGTTATATCAAACTTTTCTGCTAAAGAAGAAATTGTATCCCCTTCTTCAACAACGTATTCTTCAATGCCCCGCTTGCCTTCAGAAGTGCCAATTAAGTCTGCTAAGGCCCTGCCCGAAACTAAAAACGGAGGGCTCTGGGGCTGTAAAAATGACCCGCTCACCACACATAAATCAATTGCTCCGGTCCTTGGGCCTGCTTCACAAAAAAGATAGGGGCTTTTATCTAAAACACTATTAGAGGCAACAGCTGAAGTTCCGCTGTCATTTTGGCCAACAAAAAAAGCCACAGTTCCTGCAACCAAAAAGCCGAATAAACAACAATACAAAAAAGGAGACTTAATTAATCTCTCGGGCTTGTATCTTTTAAATTGTATATGCTTTTGAATAAATTTTCAAAAAAGCAAAACATCCTCTTTATTTTTTTGCTGACGTCTTGCTTTTTTCAATTTTTCTCAACAACTATATAGTGCCATAAATCAAAGCGCTTTTCAATAGATTTTGTCCACAGCTTCATGCCAAAAAACAAATAATATTTTATGTCAAGTATTCAAAAAATCCAAGACCAACTTAAAACCCTTACCGAGGACGGGCCTTTACAAAACAACCGAAAACTTATGTCAACCTTAAAAGAAATAAAAAATCAATTCAAAAAGAATGAAGCGGCCCCCTTGAAGCGGCTTGGCCAAAATTTTTTAGTTAGCCAAAACGTTTTAAATAAAATAATTGAAACTGCCCAACTAAAACCAAGCGACACAATTGTGGAAATCGGCCCGGGTTTGGGCGCTTTAACTTTTGAATTAGCTAAAAAGGTAAGAAAGGTGGTTGCTGTTGAGAAAGACCAAAAGTTTTTCGAAATTCTAAAAGAAAATTTAGAGGCCAAAAACGTTAAAAATGTTTTATTAATAAATGAAGATGCGCTTAAGTTTCAATTTTCAACAGTTCGGCCCCGAGCTCACTGCCGAGGGGTTTTTAATTTTCAAACAAAAAACTATAAACTAATTGCAAATTTGCCATACAATATTGCCACAGCTGTGATAATGAAATTTTTAGAAGCAGAAAACCCGCCAGAGCTAAGCTCAGCTTTGCCAGAACTAAGCTCAGCTTTGCCAGAACTAATGGTTGTAATGGTGCAAAAAGAAGTGGCCCAACGCATTTGCGCAAAACCACCGCATATGAATAAATTAGCAATTTTCTGCCAGCTGTATGCAATGCCCAAAATCATAACTTATGTACCTCCAACTGCTTTTCATCCAAAACCAAAAGTTTTCTCTGCCATCTTGCAGCTTTCCCCCTTCCAGGGCCCGATCTTTAAAAGTTCCCGAGACCCGGTCTTGGGAACTTTAATCAAAATCGGGTTCAGCCACCCCCGCAAAACTCTTCTCAGTAACTTTATTAAAAATGGTAAAGACCAGCCCTTTACCATTTTATCAAAAGAAAAAATGATTGAATGGTTCAAGGAAAATAGTATTGACCCTAAGCAACGGCCTGAAACTTTAACTATCCACAACTG
>JAQURU010000024.1 GCA_028715435.1 Minisyncoccota bacterium | reverse complement strand
TATATGAGGTTAAGGTGTTGGGTGAACCAAAGGGAGATTGATAAGCAGTGAAGCCATATATTCCAGGTACTCCTTCCACTGTGGTTGACATTAGTTCTTTGATTTTGTTCTCGTTGGGAAATGGCCACAAGTTTTCATCGGTGACTTGGTCCCAACCAGGTTCGCCATAGCTAGTTCCTGATACCCCGATCTTTTTGAGAATAGTAGGACCAATTGGTTCCCCGTCAGAACCGGCCGTGGCCAAAGGGGAACCAGCTTCTACGCGCACAGGATACTTAAGGCCGCTTATAAATGGATCGGCGTTGACAGAGTGAGAACCAAACGTACCTGAAGCAACGTTAAAATAATACATGTAATCATCCGTACCATAAGCCTTGGGCCCAGTATCCCGCACAATAGAATTTTTAATAGATAAAGACCCTACTCCTTTATTATGCGTGGTAAATGTTTGCTGGCCAATTTTGAAGTTATAAAAAAGACTATTCTCAGCCGTAATTTGAGGTGTGCCGCAGGTCAACGCTCCTGTGAGGCTAGCCACTCCCTCCAAAGAAGGTCCTAAAGCAATGCTATTTTTTAAAGTAATAATATCATTACCCGAATCAGTGCCTGCAAAATAATACGCGTTGTACATTCCCTTGATCGCCATGCATCCATCAATAATATTCCCATTGGCTCCATATTGGTCTCCCACCCAAAAATCCGCATTCTCAACTGCTCCTCCTACCACTTCAGTGTATTCTTTTCTATCAGAATCAATGGAAATATCATTTTGCCAAATATCATCGTGTGTTCCATAACCTCGAAAATTTGTTTCCTGTCCCGCCCATTCTGGTGAAATGTACCAATCATGGCGCGCCACGCACCTGCGGAAAATATTATGATTACCTTGATAATCCATAAACTTATAACGACCGCCGCCCCAAGCAACGCATTCCTCAATCAAATTATCATGAGCGCCCCAACCAATACTAAAAGTAGATTGGTTGCCTGTAACTTTAGGCATGAAAAATCCGCATCTAACTATTTTAGAATAATTCCATTTATAAAGACCACCGCCATTCATAAAAACAATACCTCTAATCATCATATAATTTCTGCCTGTTCCCTGATCTGATAATCGATTTAATTTTACTCCCCAATCAGTTTCCGCTTTAATAGTTGTTAAATGATTGACATCTATTCCTGAAGGTGCTAAGCGGCTGCCGCCATCAGAATTATCAATACTCATGCCTGAATAAGTTGACCAATCACCATTAGCGACAATTAGAATATCGCCTGGTGCCATTTTGGTTGAGGCGGTATAAATTGTTTTATATCCTGTAGCTTTAGTCAAGCCATCTTCTGCGCCCGTATTAGCTGGATTGCACCAAATAGTTTTTGGAGCAACTTGTGCTTTCGCTATTTCAATCCCCTGCCAATTCAGAAACAAACCGATTCCAGCTAAAACAACTAACAGCGGTAAAAGAACTATAAGTTTTAGTTTTATTAACATATTATTACTTTTAATTTATTTTTGATAATTGTAAAATAGTTTTTATTACAGTGTCAGGATTTAAAGAAATGCTTTCAATGCCCTCTTGCATTAAAAATTCAGCGAACTCGGGAAAATCGCTGGGTGCTTGGCCGCAAATTCCGCAGTACTTATTTTTTTCCCGGCATATTTTAATAATTTTTCTCAATAAATCCTTAACTGCCTCGTTTTGTTCGTTGCCGATGTGAGCAAGCGTTCCATTGTCTCTGTCCAAGCCCAAAGTTAATTGGGTTAAGTCATTTGAGCCAATGCTCATACCATCAAATATTTCCAAAAATTGCTCGGCTAAAATAATATTGCTGGGAATTTCACACATAACATAAACCTCCAGGCCATCCTCTCCCCTTTTCAAGCCCGCCATTTCCATTATCTCCAAAACCTTCTTGCCTTCCTCAACTGTACGGCAAAACGGAATCATTAATTTAATATTTTTTAAGCCAAAAACATTTCTGGCTCTTTTAATAGCTGAACACTCCATTAAAAATGCTGGCTTAAATTTTTCATCATAATAACGGCTTGCTCCCCGAAAGCCCATCATTGGGTTTTCCTCTTTGGGTTCAAAAATAGCTCCGCCAATTAACTGGGCATATTCATTAGTTTTAAAATCAGAAAACCGAACAATTACGGGCTTAGGAAAAAAAGCACAAGCAATCTGCCCAATGCCTTCAGCCAATTCTTTAACAAAATATTCTTTTTTATCTTTATGCTCAACAGTTATTTGCTCAATTTTATTGACAATTTTTTTAATTTCCAGAAAAGGAATTTCTTTGTTATATTTAGCCAAAATAGCTTTGGCCAAACCAGGTGACTTTAAATTATCAAAATAATGCAAAGCCATTGGATGCACTTTTATTTTTTCAGCTATTATAAATTCTTCACGGGCCAAGCCAGCTCCCTCTTGAGGCAAAGAACAGGCCTTAAAAGCCATGTCCGGGGAGCCAATGTTAACCATAATTTTCACCCTGTTAAATTGCTCCGCACCGCCTTCAGCGGATTTAACAGGGTAAACAGGTAAAACCGGGGACTGTTTTAAATCGTATTCTTTTTTCTCGTATTTTAATTCGCCCAAATAAACTCTACCTTCAAATCCAGAAGAACAATCCGCAGTAATCATTTGACCAGTTTTTAAAACCTTAGACCCGTTTTTAGTTCCAACAATGCAAGGGATGCCAAGCTCTCTGCTTACTATCGCCGCGTGGCAAACTCTCCCCCCTTCGTCAGTGACAATGGCCGAAGCCAAACGCATAATCGGCACCCAATCTGGATCAGTCATTTTAGTTACTAATATATCGCCTTTAGTGAAAGTAGCAATTTTATTAATATTTTGAATTATTTTGGCTTTTCCAACGCCAATTTTGCTGCCAACAGCAATTCCCTTAATAACAGGTTTTTTATCGGTTTGTAATTGATACTCCTCAAATACCACTTTTTCTCTCATTGATTGCACAGTTTCAGGCCTGGACTGCACAATAAACAACTCCCCTGTTTTGCCATCTTTAGCCCATTCAATATCTTGGGGCTCTCCATAGTGCTCTTCAATAGTCATGGCCCATTTGGCTAATTTTAAAATTTCACTTTCTGTTAAAGAAAACTCCAACTGCTTTTTTCTGGGCACAACCGCATTTTTTATCCCTCCCCTTTCTGAATAAACGTATTTATAATTTTTCCGGCCTAAATTTTTAACAATAATTGGCTCAAACCCTTCTTGTAGAGTTGGCTTAAAAACAAAAAATTCATCAGGAGTTATTCTGCCTTTTACAATAAGCTCGCCAATGCCATAAATTGAATTTATCAAAACAATATTAGGAAAGCCGGTTTCTGTGTCTAAGGTAAACATTATCCCAGAAGAAGCTAAATCGCTCCGTACCATTTTTATAATGCCAGCGGATAAAGCAATTTTAGTGTGGTCAAAACCTTTGGCTTCTCGATAGGCAATAGCTCTATCAGTGTATAAAGAAGTAATGCATTTTTGAATTGCTTCTAAAACGTTCTTGTCTCCTTTTATATTTAAATATGTTTCCATCGCCCCAGCAAAACTAGCGCCCTTTAAGTCCTCTGCTGTTGCAGACGATCTAATAGCCACATCCGCATATTTTTGAGCATAAAAAGCTGACAATTTATGATACGCATCTAAAATTTCTTGTTCCAGGTCATCAGGGAAACTTGCTCTTGAAACCAGCCCTCTAACCTTTTTGCCTGTTTCTCTGATGCTCTCAATATCATTAGGGTTAAGTTGAGCGAAAAGATCTTTAATGGCTTGGTCAATATTGTTGGCTTTTAAAAAATACCAAAAACTTTGAGCTGTTAAAGCAAAACCATTGGGTACATTAACCCCTTTTTCTCTTAAACTTGAATACATTTCACCCAAAGAGGCATTTTTACCACCAACTATTGCTATATCCTTTTTGCTAATCTCCTCAAACCACAAAATATATTTTATTGTTTTGATATCCATTGATTGCTTAGTCATCTTTAAGAAAAACAATGATGTCGGATTTATCTTCATCTCCCGATCCTTCAGCCCAAGTAGATCCGGCACAGCAAGCAGGCCGCTCATTAACTGGGCACTGATCCCCTTCGCAAGCCGCATAAAAAATACCGTAAGAGCCCAAACATTGCCCATCACAAGGGTTCACAACCTTGGCGTATCTAGTTGTGCATTCTCCTGACTTGATATATCTTTCTTTTGGGGTTGGCGTTAAAAATTTATCTGTTTCTAAAACCTTTAAAAATTCGTCTGCGGGATCAAGCTCATTTCCTCTGTCCCATTGAATTCCATGGATTAGACAATCAGGGTCGTCCGCATCTGTGGAAACAGGATAAATACCATAAGCCACGCTGTAAAGCTTCAAAGCGTTGATAATTTGAAAGGCCTCGCTAATCCTTCGAGCATCTCTGGCTCTGTTAACCCCATCTTTTGAAACAATTAAAATTGTTCCAGCCATTATTCCAATAACCGCCATAACCACCAAAAGTTCAATTAAAGTAAACCCGTTTAAAAAATTTTTACTTTGAGAAAATTTTTTCATGCCTCATTCTTTATGTCGGCCTGAACTATTTCTTGAATTTTTTCCACAATTTGAGGGTTAGCTAAAGTAGAAAGATCTCCTAAGTCCTCTCCTGTTAATATTTTCTTCAAAATCCTTCTCATAATCTTACCCGACCTGGTTTTAGGTAAATCCTCAACAATATAAACAGCTTGAGGAGAAGCAATAGGGCCAATCTCTTTCCTGATTTGATCTACCACTCCTTTTTTTAAATCATCCAAGCCCTTATCAACAAGCGATACAGCAAAAACAATCGGCACTTCTCCTTTTATTTCATCAGCTTTGCCAACCACAGCTGCTTCTATAAAATCCGGATGCAAACAAATAATATTTTCTAATTCTCCTGTGGTAAACCTATGGCCAGCCACTTTCAAAACATCATCAACCCTGCCAACTATTCTAATCAAACCGTTTTCATCTTTAAAAGCTGAATCCGAAGTGAAATAAACGTTTTTGCCGTACTTAGACCAATACGTATCAAAGTATTTTTCTGGGTTTTTATAAATCCCCCGTAAAAGGCCCGGATTAAAAGGCGATAAAATAACTAAATTGCCTTCTTTATTGGCTTGAACTGATTTGCCTGCTTCATCTAAAATATCAAATTTGATTCCTGGAAAAGGCACGCCAGTAAAGGATGGCTTAAACGGCCCAATGCCTGGCAAAGAAGAAATTAAAATGCCTCCTGTTTCTGTTTGCCACCAAGTGTCCACAATTGGGCAGTTTCCATGCCCCACTTCCTGGAAATACCACTGCCAAGCCCCGTTATCAATGGGCTCCCCTACTGAACCCAAAAGCCGCAACGTTTCAAATTTGTAACCCTTGATTAAATCAGCACCGTATTTCTCAAACATTCTGATTGCCGTTGGAGCAGTGTAAAAAATACTTACTTTGTACTGCTCAATGATTGAAGCCCATCTTTCAGGGTTCGGCCAATCAATAGAACCCTCAAAAATAATAAAAGTTGCTGCATTAAGCAAAGGCGAATAACAACTATAAGTATGGCCTGTTATCCAGCCAATATCAGCTGTTGACCAAAAAATATCGTTTTCTTTCCAGTCAAATATCCACTTACCAGTAAATTTTGCCTGTACTGCATACCCCCCGCAAGCATGAATTGTTCCTTTAGGCTTGCCTGTGGAGCCGCTAGTGTACAGGATAAAAAATAAGTCCTCGCTATCCATTATTTCAGGAGCGCATTCTGGGCTTTCTTTTTCTGTTAGTTCATGCCACCACAAATCTTGACTTGGTTGAAAGGCAATTTCATTGCCAGCTCTTTTCACCACAATAATTTTTTCTACTTCTGTTTCTTTGATGCCTTCGTCAGCGCTTTGTTTCAAATTTATAACTTTTCCCCGCCTATAATAACCGTCAGCTGTAATTAAAATTTTCGCTTGAGCATCTTGCAACCGAGCTTGCAAGGCCGCGGAAGAAAAAGCAGAAAACACAACCGAGTGCACTGCTCCAATTCTTGCTGTGGCTAACATCGCAATAATAACCTCTGGAATTACCGGCAGATAAATTGCCACTCTATCCCCTTTTTTTACACCTAAATTTTTTAAGGCATTAGCAAAACGATTCACCTCACGGAAAAGCTCTTCATAGGTAAAAGTTCTGGGTTTTTCTTCTGTTGGCTCACCGATCCAGGTAAAAGCGATTTTGTTTTTTATTTTGTCAAAACCTAATGGATTTTTCTCAAAAATATTAGAAGTAATATTTATTTTCCCTCCTTTGAACCATTCAAAATAAGGCTGGCTATTTAAAGATTCATTCTGAGCTTTAAAGGTTTCTTCCCAGCCTTTAAACCAAAAAAGCTCTTTGGCTAATTCTTCCCAAAATTTAATTGGATCATCTGATGCTTTTTGATAAATTGCTTTATCGTTTTGCCAGGCCTTTTCTTGTAAATCACCGCTTGGAATATATAAATCATTTTCTTTTTTGATATTAGGCATATTTTTATTACTTAGTGATATTCTTAATTATACTTTTAATTATTTTATTATATCTCTTTCAATTGATAAAAACAAAAAAACTTGGGGAAAACCCCCCAAATTTATATAGGACGGGCCTGTACAGCACATTTTTTGTAATTAGTCAAACTCATTAAGAAACTCGGCCCTACACTCTTTCTTATACAATATCCAGTTGTCAACAAATCTTTGAATATTATTAATGCCTCCAAAAATATTGGTGATAAATCCTCTGTGCGTAACAGATGGAAAATTATCGCGTCCAAGATAGTCTTGGTAACTTGACCATTTATAATTTTCTAAAAAATTTATGACCTTATCAGAATCCTTTATGCCAAATTCTTTCCATTTAGGCTCTACTAAAGAAGCAGGGTTAACATTAATATATGTAAAAGCATTTTTTAATTGCTCGTTATGGTCGATTCTTAAACTAAAAAACCTGTTCTGAAAAACATATCCGCTTTTATTATACTTTTTATTAAAATAAGCGGCAAAGCCAGTTCCAACCTTTCTCATAAATTTTGTGATACCGCCTTCTTGAAGTTGATTTAATAAAAGATGAATATGGTTTGGCATCCAAACAAAAGCGAGGATATCCACTATCCTCTCTCTTTTATCCTCTTCAATGCCCGAAGAGAGACTTTTGCTATTTTTCCAACGCTCTCGTTCTTTTCTTCTGTGCTGAATGGAAACCGGCTTTACGTTGTTAAATTCATAAACTGAAAAAATCATTCTGTAATAATCGTGAATGTCTCTGAAGATTCTTTTTTCATCAATGCCACGAAGCGTTATATGATAAATTTCATTATTAGTAAATTGATCTTTACGATATGGCATAAATGTGTTGTAAGGGCCCGTCCTATGCTAAAATAGTTGCTTTCCGATGTATTCGGCCATTTCAGCCAGACGGCAACAATATCCCCATTCATTGTCATACCAAGCAAAAACCCTTATTAATTTGCCAAACGTTTGTGTTAAAGTTCCATCAACAATAGAAGAATACTCACTGCCTTTTAAATCATTGGAAATGAGCTTTTTGTTTTCAAATTTTAAAATATTTTTCCATGCTTGAGCTTGACTGGCCTTTTCTAAAGCTTCGTTAACCTGTTGAGCTGTTGCTTTCTTTTTCACTAAAAAAACAAATTCAACGATAGAAACAGTTTCTGTTGGTACACGCAAAGAAAGGCCATTGAGTTTAGCTTTTAATTGAGGCAAACATTTTTCAACTGTTTTAGTAGCTCCTGTTGTTGAAGGAATAATGCTTAATTGGCTGGCAGCATCACTGCGCCAACTAGGATATAGTTTGTTCTGGGAATTAGTATAGCTGTGTATTGTGTTTACAAATCCTGCTTCAATGCCAAAAACTTTATCAGCAATCGAAGCCACAGGAGCCACAGCATTAGTGGTGCAGGATCCCATTGAAATTATATTATCTTTTTGAGAATTATACTTTTCTTGATTAATACCCAAAAGATAAGTTGGAATATCTTCAGAATCAGAAGGAGCGGAAATAATTACTTTACGAGAACCAGCAGTTATATGCTTTGCAGCTCCATCAATTTCTGTAAAAAAGCCGGAACACTCCAGAACAATATCAACTCCTAGTTCTTTCCAGGGCAAAACGCTTGGATCTTTTTCTTGAAAAAACTTTACCCCGTTAGAAGTGAAACTTCTAACGGGGTAAACATCATTAATAGCAACTAATCCCAAAGAAGGATGCTGCTCTTTCATCCTCTTGGCTGTTAGCATGCCAATTCTGCCGAAACCATTTATGCCAATTTTTATCATAATTTAAGTAGTTGAGAAATTTTTTCACGGTCAAAACCAATGATCATCTCTCCATCAATCTCAACAACTGGCACCCCCATTTGCCCAGACCTGCTTATCATTTCTTCTTGGGCTTTTTGATTTTCTGTCACATCAATTTCTTGGAATTCAATATTATTTTCATGTAAAAATTCCTTTAAGGCCACACAGTATGGGCAAAATTCTGTGGAATAAACTTTAACAATCATATATTAATTGCAAGATCCCCCACTAGAGCTTCCCCCGCTATAATCAGCAGAGAAACTAGTGTTGGCTTGTTCAGTGGAAAGAACTGTTGCACAAGCTGAAATTGGCGAATTATATCCACAGCAAATCAATTCTTTTACTGCCTGGGCACTTCTACCTCCAAAATCAAACTCACTAGCTGGATTACCATTCAAAATCAAGGTTGGCGAACCCTGAATATTATATTGGCTAGCAAGGGAGAAATCCTCTTGAGCATATTCTAGACCTTTCCCAGCCATGCAAGTTTTTAAGCCATTTTGGTCAACACCAACTGCAGTTAAGCAAGAATCGCTTTTACCTTCTTTAAGATAGCACTCCAAGTAAGCGAAAAATTTTGCGCTTTGCTCTTCTCTGATACAAATTTGCCTTAAGTTTTCTTGAGCTTCTTCATCGCCATGCATAGAAGTTATCTTGCCTCCCTCCACACTGCCTATATATTTAATTTTTATGTCATTGGCTAATTCTGGAGTATTTTTTGCAATTGCCACTAAAATCCTTTGCATTTGCAAGCCATAAGGGCATTGGCTCACCACAAAAGCTTCTAAGGCAGGAGCATCAGATTTTTGTGGAGCTAAATTAAGGCAAGCTTGAGCCGGATCAACTGGCGTTGAATTATTAGCTTGGCTAGAGGAAACATCTTCAATTTGAATAACTTGAGGAAACAATAATTTGCCATCTTTGCTTACATATGAAGGAAAGGTATCAGCCCCAACTTTTATGTTTATTTTATAAAGCCCGCTTTCTGTTAAAACCTTGCCGTCTAAACTTGCCTGGTCGCCTCCTGACAAGACCTTGGCATTGATATAAGCAATAGCTTTGGTAGAGGCCTGGCTTCCCGATAAATTCATTGGCGAACCATAAACAGTGTAGTAACCCATCGCAACAACTGCCACTGCTAAAACAATAATTGCGATATTTTTTATTTGTTCTTTTGGCATAATTTTGTTTATTCTTTTTTAATTAATAAAGTAATTCTAACAAATGCAATAAAAAAACGCAAGTTTTACTTAATTTGGTTTCTAATACTTTCAATAGCTTGGTTTATTGCTTGTTCTTCGCCTAGATAATAAGATTTGTTTGGCTGTAGATCTTCATTAAGTTCGTAAACCAAAGGAATAGCAATCGGAATATTAACCTTTTCAATTTCATGGTCTGAAATATTATCCAGCATTTTCACTAAAGCCCTTAAGGAATTACCGTGGGCTGAAATTAAAATTTTTTTCTTGTTAAGCAAAGCAGGCGCTATTTTTTCTTGCCAATAAGAAAAAACCCTGTTAAAAACATCTTCCAATGATTCGCTGCCTGGATTTTCCTTTTCAATGCCCGGAGGCCTGGCTTTGTATCCTCTTCTCCAGGTAATCACCTGCTCTAAACCGAATCTTTCAACTGCCTCTTGCTTATTTACTCCCTGTAATAAACCATAATGCCTTTCGTTTAATTGCCAGGCCTTTTCTTTTTCAATAGCAGAAAGCCCCATTACTTCCAACACAATTTCTAAAGTTTCCACAGCCCTTTTCAAAACCGAGGTAAAAGCCAGATCAAATACAAAACCCTTTTCTTTTAAAAGAAGCCCTGCTTTCTTGGCTTGGGCTATTCCTTCGTTTGTAAGCCCAATATCCACCCAGCCAGTAAATTTATTTTGGGCGTTCCATTCGCTCTCTCCGTGCCGCAATAAAACAATTTTATACATAACTAATAATTTTAAATAATTTAATGTTAAATTTTAAAACGGGCTCGTAATTTAACATTTGTAATTTTAAAATTAATATTTGATTTAGAATTTAAAGTTTAGAATTTAAAATTTTTTCAATCTCCAATAACCTATTGTATTTCGCCACCCGTTCTCCACCCGCTGGCGCGCCTGCTTTAATGAAATCAGCGCCAACCCCAACTGCAAAATCAGCAATAAAATCATCGTTGGTTTCGCCCGAGCGATTAGAAACAATAACCTTCCAATCAAAGCTTTTAGCTAAATTAACCGCATCTATTGTTTGAGACACTGTTCCAATTTGATTTAATTTGATAATAACCCCCTCGCACAAACCTTTATCTTTTGCTTGCTGTATCCTATCAGGATTTGTAACTGTTAAATCATCCCCCACAATTAGCAACTTTGAACTTTGAGTTTTGAGCTTTGCATGAAACTCTTGCCAGCTTGCTTCGTCATCCTCGCTAAAAGGATCTTCTAAAAAAATCATTGGATGTTTCAAACATATTTTTTCGTAATAATCCAAAATTTTCTTCGGTTTTTGCAGTTCTCCGTTGAGCCTATACTGGCCTTTATAAAAAAGCTCGCTGGCAGCCACATCCAACCCGATGGTGGTTTGACTATAGTAGCCCGCTTTGTTAATTGCTTGTTCTAAGAAATCCAAAGCTTGCTCTGTTTTTTTTAAAGGCGGGGCAAATCCTGATTCATAACCAGTATTCATTGCTAAATCTCCAAAATTTTTAATGAGCATCATTTTTAAATGGTAATATATTTCACTTGCAGCCCTTAAATTTTCTTTAAAGCTTTCCAAAAAAGGAACTGCCATGAATTCTTGAATCTCCAAAGCATTGCCAGCGTGCCTTCCTCCTTCTAAAACATTAAAGCACGGCCTTGGCAGAAAATCACGAAACACCCGATTTCCCGTACTTTGCGGGGCATCGGGTGTGCCGCAATTTTGACCAATAAATTGAAAAAGCTCTTGGCCTTTTTCGCA
>JAQURU010000023.1 GCA_028715435.1 Minisyncoccota bacterium | reverse complement strand
CTGCAGTTGTAAATCCAGCCCTGCCGCTTGAATCAGCGCAATACCATTTATTAAAAGTAGTGCCAGATTTACTATCGTTTAAACCAGAGTAAACACATAGAGCGTTATTATCCGTTTTTATAGCAGCCATTAATGTTCCTCCGTTCGCAGAAACTTCGCCAACAATAGCTTGCATCTCAGCAGGAACCCACGGCGATACAATGGAAAAACCAGAAAAATTATTTTGCGTGGCAAAAACCATAAACATTGCTTTTCTAGCCTGAGCCACCGCTGATACAATCCTGGAGTCCCTAGCTTTTTTAGTAGCTGTTGGAAAGCTTACTAACACAATAGAAGCTAAAATGCCGATAATAGCAATAACAACAAGCAACTCAATAAGGGTAAAACCCTTCGCTTTGCTCAGGGCAAGCCCTTTGGCAAATTTTATTTTCATATTTTTAAGTATTTATTTATTATAAAAAAACAAAAATTAATAAGCAAGCGAACTGTTAATAACTAAAACAAAGAACCGTTCGCCCAAAAAAGCAAACGGTTCTGTAAAAAGTCCGAAGCAAACTAACCAGTCACTGTTGGGCAAACGCCCCCAGTAGCTGTCGGGCGACAGTATGTATCCGCATCAGGACTGACAGTTGTAAAGCCAGCATGGCCAGCTGAATCAACGCAATACCATTTAGTAAAAGTAGTTCCAGATTTACCATCATTTAAACCAGAGTAAGCGCAAGCTGCAGCATTGCCAGTTTGCACCGCAACTTGCAATGTGCCTCCATTATTGGAAACTTCAGTGCCAAGAGAACCCATCTCGCTTGGATTAGGTGTTGGGCTAACTGCAAAACCAGCATAGCTGGCCTGATTAGCATACAATGTCTCCATTAATACCCTGGTTTGAGCTAAAGCTGAGACAATTCTGGAGTCCTTGGCTTTTTTAGTGGCTGTTGGAAAGCTTACCAACACAATAGAAGCTAAAATGCCGATAATAGCAATAACAACTAATAATTCAATTAACGTAAAACCTTTTTTATTAAATATCATATTAAATAATTTTTTATGCGACCTTTTCTTTTATATTTAAACCTTTATCTAATTATATGGGCTTTTAGCTATTTTGCAAAGCAAGGGCTGTGGATATCTTGCCTTCTTTACCCCATTCCTTCCAAGCCCATTCTAAATAAAGGCACAAAAATTGCTATAGCAAAAATGGCAATAGCAATACCAATCACTAAAATTAATATCGGTTCAATGATAGTGGTTAAATTAGCAGCGGTTCTTTCAATGGCCTGGCGATAAAAATTAACAGCATCCATTAAGGTGTCGTCCATGCGGCCTGTTTCTTCGCCAGTTGATATCATTTGGGTAACAAATGGAGGGATATACCGAGGGTATTCAAAAACAACCGCGCTAATCCGCTCGCCCTTGGCAACTCTTTCGCTGATTTCTTTAATAATTTTTTGATAAACCGTGTTGCCAACAATATCATGGGTAATATTTAAGGCCTGATTAATAGGCAAGCCAGCCGAAACTAAAACCGACAAATTTTCAGTAAACCTAACCAGATAAATTTTAGAGAAAAACTTGCCAAGTATTGGCACGAATAAAATTGCTTGGTCGTAAATTCTTTTTACGTTTTTGTTTTTTTTCATAATAACAGGCAAAAAAGCAGCCACTGCCAGAAAGAATAAAACAAACACCAAGCCCCCGCCCCTGAAAAAATCCGACAAGCTCAGAACAGCTCTTGTTGCCCAAGGCAGCTTGCCCGAAAAAGCCATAAAAATATCTTTTAATCTGGGTAATATAAAAAAGATAGCTAAAAGAAAAGCGCCAATTAAAGCCACCACAATAAAAGCTGGGTACACCATTGCCCCCCAAACTTTTTGATTAAAATTATAATCTCGCTCTAAATGATCAGCTAAATAAACCAAAGCATCAGCTACCTTGCCTGTTGCCTCTCCAGATTTAATCATGCTCACAAAAAATTGGTCAAAAATATTAGGATAAAGCCCAAAGGCCTGGCTCAAGGGGCTGCCTGTTTCAATACTTTGGGCCATGCGCCATAAAATTTCTTGAAATCTTTGATGAGCAGTTTGATTAGATAAGGCCTTCAAGGCCTGCAGTGGAGGAATGGCAGACTTTAACATTACAGATAGCTGACGGGTAAAAGCAACAATTTCTTTTTGAGGCACTTCCTTTAAAAAAGGAATCCTAATATTTATTTTTAAGTTCAGGCCCTTGTTTTTCTCCTCTTCTAATGAAGTAACGAAAAAATCATGCTTTTCTAAAATTTCTAAAGCTGTTTTATGAGAAGCGGCCTCAACAGTTCCTTTTTTAACTTCTCCTTGTTTTGTTCTGGCTTGATAAGAAAATTTCATTTTAAAAATTAAGATCGTCCTAATCTGATTCTTAAATCCTCAACGTTTAAAGAATAAGCCAGGGCGGTTTCTTTATCAATTACGCCGTTTTTAACCATTTCCAATAAGCTTTTGTTTAAAGTGCACATCCCAGATTGCTGAGACGTTTCAATAATTGAAGGGATTTCATGAATTTTATTCTCTCTGATTAAATTAGCTACGCCAGAATTAGCAACTAATATTTCACAAGCGGGCAAAAAGTTTTTGTTATTCCCTGGAATTAAACGTTGAGAGACAACGCCAAGCAAAGAAGCCGCTAACTGGGCCCTTACTTGGTCTTGCTGGTCTGATGGAAAAACATCAATGGCTCTATGAATTGTTTGGCTAGCTGAATTTGTGTGTAAAGTGGCAAAAACTAAATGCCCAGTTTCAGCTGCTGTAATAGTAGTTGCGATTGTTTCTAGGTCCCTCATTTCACCCACCATAATAACATCTGGATCTTCTCTTAAAGCAGCTCTTAAGGCGTTAGCGAAACTTAAAGTGTCTTGGGTAACTTCTCTTTGCTCAATTAAAGATTGATCGTCTTGAAATATATACTCAATTGGATCTTCAATGGTTATAATATGTTCTCTTCTGTTGTGGTTTATTTCATCAACTAAAGCAGCTAAAGTTGTTGATTTACCTTGGGATGAAGCGCCTGTTATTAAAACCAATCCATGCTGGGCTGAAGAAAACTTTTTAACAGCAACAGGCAGGTTTAATTCTTCAACTGTTTTAATTTTCAAGCTAATCAAGCGCAAAGCCATGCTAACATAACCCATTTGGAAAAAAATATTAACCCTAAACCTTACTTTATTAGAGTAGCTATAGGCAAAATCTATTTCCTTTTCCTTCATAAACCGTTCTTTCCTTTCCGGACCCATTAAAGCTAAAGCCAAGCCAATGCCATCTTCCGGAGAAATAATTTGAGAATCACTTTGAGGAATCAGGTCTCCTGCAACTCTAAAAACAAAAGGGTGCCCAACAACAATGTGCACGTCAGAAGCATTTTTAGCGATTGCTGACTCCAAGGCGCTTTTTAAAATTTTTTGATAATCCATAAGTTTAAATTATTTATTTATTATTTTTTCTACTTCTCGCACAACCTCCAAGGGAGTGTGCTGAGATTTAATTAAATATTTATTGGCCCCCAAAGACAGGCCTTTTTCAACTTCTTCTTTTTGGCCAAGGTTGGAAAAAACAATTACAAAACAGCTGTCCCATAGCTTGTTGGCTCTAATTTTTTTTAAAATAGACCAGCCATCCATTTGAGGTAAAACAACATCTAATAAAATAAGGTCGGGTATTTTTTCTTCCAAAAGAAGCAAGGCCTTGGCGCCGTTTTCAGCCACTCTAATTTCAAAACCGCTTTTTTTAAACTTTTGCGTGTAAATATCTATTAAAAACGGGTCATCCTCTACTAACAGTATTGACTTCATGATTTTTGACTTTTGATTTTTGACTTTTGATTCTTCACAAGTATTTATTTTCTTCTGAAACCCGCATAACCTCTTGCAAAGATGTAATCCCTTGTAAAACTTTTATAATCCCGTCCTCTTCCATTGTTGCCATGCCTTGTCTGCGGGCTTCCTGAATAACTGCTTTTTCAGTTGGGTTTTTAATAATGATTTCACTTAATTCTGGGGTCATTTCTAAAACTTCAAAAATACCAATCCTGCCTGTATATCCAATATTATTGCATTTAGGACAACCTTTTTTTTCAAAAACCTCAAAATCGTTTTTTAAATTTGCTCTTTCTTTGGTTAGGGGAGGAATATCTCTTAACTTTTCTTGCAAATAAGTTTTTAGCTTGCTGTCCAGAACCGCTTTGACTTTGCAGTCAGGGCACAAAACCCTTAATAATCTTTGACTAATTGCGCAAGACAAAGTTGGGGAAAGCAAGAATGGCTTAACGCCCATATCAAATAAACGAGGTATTGTGCCAGTGGCATTGTTGGCGTGCAAAGTGGATAAAACCAAATGCCCGGTTAAGGCCGCATTAACAGCCAAGCTGGCAGTTTCTTCGTCTCTAATTTCTCCCACCATAATAATATTCGGGTCCTGCCTTAAAATTTGGCGCAAACCCTTGGCAAAAGTGTAGTCAATTTCCGGCCTTACTTGCGATTGGTTAACGCCGTTCATAAAATACTCAACCGGATCCTCTAATGTTACAATATTAACCTGCTCTTTATTCAGTAATCTTAACATTACATACAAAGTAGACGTTTTTCCAGAGCCAGTGGGGCCAGTTACTAAAATCATTCCGTAAGGCTTTTTAACCATCTTCAGAATAATATCGTAATTCCGGCCAACCAAGCCCACGTCTTCCAGGTTTCTCATTCCTTGAGTTGAATCAAGAACCCTAATCACCACTTTTTCTCCTAAAGTGGTTGGAAAGGTTGCCACCCTAAAATCAATTCTTTGATTGTTAATTTTAGTAGAAAAGCGCCCGTCTTGGGGAATGCGGGTTTCATCAATTTTTAATCGGCTTAAAATTTTAATTCTAGCAATAATAGCGGGATGAACTTTCAAGGGCAAAGCCAAAGATGGATACAAGATCCCGTCTTTTCTATATCTAACTCTTAATTCATCGGTAACCGGCTCAATATGAATGTCTGAAGCCTTGCCATCAACCGCTTGGCGCAAAATAACCGCGACCATTTTAATCACCGGGGCTTCTTCAATAAGCTTGCTGGCTTCTTTATCGCCTCCATAAATTTCATCAGCTAAAGTTTGGTTGCCTGCAGTGCCAAACTCTTTCTCTAATTTTTCCAAAGCCCCCTCCATTTCCTTTTCCGGGGCCTGGAACTTATCAAAATACCTCTTAAAATCAGATAAAGTAATCAAAAAAACACTCAAAGAAAGCTTTTGCTGTCTGGCTAAAAACTTTAAAGCCTCTTGGGCTTGCTGGTTTTCGGGATAAACCATTCCAATTTCCAAAATGCCCTTGGCCTTATCTATTTTTAAAGGAATGACTTTATAAAAATCAACTGCTTCTTTAGGAATAATTGCCAAATCCTCTGGAGAGATCTCCTCAACATCTATTTTTCGCAAAGAAAATCCCAGAGCTTTGCTTTTAAAGGCGAAAAGATCTTCTTCTGGTAGTACTTTTTTTTCAATTAAAAGCTCTTCTTGATCCTTGCCCAAGCGCTGGGCTTCTTCTGCAAGCTTTTCACCTTCTGGCTTGCTTATCGCTTTTTGCTTTATAAGAAATTGAATAATGTTCATAGCTATCGCTATTCGCTTGGAATGTTGGGATTTGCTTGCGAGCCTGATGTTTTGCTGGGAGCAATAAATGGATTTTCTCTTCCAAGCTGTTCTGGCTTTTTGGGTTGCTCAAAGGCAGAAAGCCCTTTTAAAATTGTTAAAGATTTAGCAACGCACACGGAATATCCTCCCTTGCTGTCTGTTGCCGTAACTTTTGGCACATAAAAACCTTCTGTTTTGTAGCTATATTCAGTATCATTGCCTTGGGCTTTATTGCCATCGCCAAAATCCCATTCAAAGCTTATTTCATCGCCGTCCTTGTCTTGAGCTTGGCTAGCAAAATTAAATATAAAATTAACTTGGGTTGTTCCTTCAATACTGTCAACATCGCAAAAAGAAAAAACTGGGGCTGAATTCCCGCTGGTTATTGTTATATTAGAAAAGGCCTGGGCCGTTCTCTTTTCTTTTACTTCTTGGCCATTTTGAAAATAGTCCAAAAATCCATCTACCAAAACACTGGCTGTTGAAGTGCCTTCGTGGTCATATTGGCAAAGGCCCAAAGCTGTGTATTCTTTTTGAAAGCTTGATTCTGTTTCCAGTTCAAAAACTCCATCGCTTTGGCAGTCAAAATGATAAATAAAAGGCCCTTGAACCACGCTTGTAACTTCAGCTGTTAAATCAACTAAAGATCCCTCTGTTGTTGTAGGCGATGAAACAGCTAAAGCAACTTCTAAAGAAGGGGGTAGAATCGCTATGGGCTTTCTTAATAAATCCCAATTTATATTTACTTGGCCTATCAAACCTTCCACAGATGGAATATCAATAGTTTGCACTGGAAAAACAACTTGTAAAACCAAAAGCGTAACAACAATCAGGCCTAAACCGCAAGACAAGTAAAAAAGTTTTTTAAAACTAAAATTAATTGATTCCATATTAATAATAAACTTTAACCAACAAGCTAATTTCTGATGATGCCTCGTTTGATTCACTTTTATGAAAATTGATTTCTTCCACTTGAATCAGCCGAGCTGATGTTTCAATATCTTTCAAGAAATTCTCAAAAGACAGGACATCGCCGCTCAAAGAAAGTAAAAAATCTTGAGACGGCGCTTTTTTCTGATCTGTATCTTCTTCACTACTGCCAGGTACTTGGGAAGGAGCAAAGGATTTTAAAATTAAACCGTTGTTTTGTGCTTTTGCATCAAAAAAATCAATCAAAGCGGGCAAGAAAATTTCACCAGGCAAAGCCGCTCTAATTTCATCTAAAGTATTCTTGTAATCAGTGGCTTGAGCTAATGCATTTTTTAGTTTAGCATAATAATCTTGGCGGCTTATGACATCCTGCTCTTTTTGTAAAAAATGTTTCTTGGCTTTATCAAAATCAGAAAACTGCGGCAAAACCGCATACATAACAGTAAGAAAGCAAAAAAATAACAAAACTGGAACTATAAAAAGCCTTTTCATTGATTTTGAGTTTGAAAAAATGCTGGCTTTATGAAAAGCCCCACATTAAACGTGACCTTTCCTTCCTTGCTTAAGCTGATATCAGAAACCTTTAAATTGCTGATCTCTTTGATATCTTTTAAGGCCAGTATTTGTTCGCTTAAAATTTTGTATGAATCTGCCTGGCCTTTAATCTTTAACTCTCCAGATTTACAAGAGAAATCAAAGCTGCCAAAAACTACATTCGGATGACAATTTGCTTTTAAAAAATCAAATACTAGAAAAGACGGTTTTTTTTCTAAAAAGGCCTTAGAAAAATTTTCTAATTGTTTAGAAATTTTTCCCGCCTCTTCTTCAATTGCTCTGTTTTCTGGGTTGTTAAGAGCCATATATTCCGCTTCTTTAGCTTTTGCCTTCTCCTGCCAAGAAGCTGTTTCTAATTTAAAATAAAGAAAAATCCCCCCTAAGATGCAAAGCAAAATAGCCGAACTAATAACAGAAAAATTAACCCATAAAGGAAGCGTTGCTTTGGGTTTTGGAATTATATTAAGTATTTCGCTTTTCATATTTTATTGGATTGGCATTAAGGCCGCCCCCAAGGCCACAGCAAAAGATGGCCCAATCTGCTTTAAACGTTTGTTTAAAACTAAAGGAAAATTAATATTAGCAAACGGGTCAGCCACAAAAACAGTTTTTTTAATTCTAGCACCAATATATTCTCTTAAGCCAAAAAGATTAGCGGCCCCTCCTGATAAAACAATATTTTCAACTCTTCTGCTTGTTGTTTGGAAAAAGTCAGAGCATATTTTATCAATTTCCAAAGTGAGCAGGTTAATCTTATCCAACAGCGCTTTGGCAACTTCTGGCTTTTTCGGGTCAAGCCCAAATGCAGATTTAATTTTTTCCGCTTCTTCTAAAGAAACCTTTAAAGCCTTTGCCAAATCCTCCGTTAAGGCAATGCTTGAAATATCAAAACTAAAGCTGGCAGCCATTTTTTTCTTTTCAACAATGCTAACAGTTGTGCTTTCCCAGCCAAAATCCACCATACAAACCGGTAAAAACTCAAAGTTGCCTCCCAAGCTAGACGACCTAACAAAGCTAAAAACTTCTGCTTCCATGCCGGTAATTTCCAATTGAGCCATATTGGCCATTCGCTGATAATTTTGTAAAACAACGTTAGGCACAGCTACCAACAAAATCTTTCTTTTCATTCCAGCCACAGTTTCTTCTTTACCAATAACCTGCCAATCAAACGTTACTTCAGCTAAAGGCAAGGGAATATAATGCCTTGCTTCAAACTCAACTGCCTTGGGAACTTCTGCTTCTGTCATTGGAGGTAAAACAAAGCTGGTAAAAAAGGTTGAAAAATCAGGTAAAGATAGAATAACTTTTTTTGTTTTTATCTTCGCTCGTTTAAGCAAGGCCTGCAAAATCTCTGAAACTTCAGCGCTCAAGAGCGCCATATTATTTCCATGAAATGTTTTTAAGGACTCGTTTCCAATAGGTAATTTAAATTCAATATAGTTTTCTAACTTTTTCTTTTTGCCAGACACGGAAATCTCCACTGCTTTAATGCTAGAAGCGCCAATATCAACCCCTAAATAATTTTTTGAAAACAACGACATAAAAACCATTCAAGTAATTATCTATTTTAGCACAAATCAATTATAATTGGCTAATGTTTAAAAAGTGGAAAACTTTTTTCTTAGATTTATTATTTCCTCAATTCTGCTTAAATTGCCAAAAAGAAGGCTCTTTGGTTTGCCCAGACTGCTTAGCAACCATTGATATTAATCCCTTTCAATACTGCCCTTTTTGTTTCTTTCCTAATAGGGTAATTAAAAACGGAAAGTGCCAAAGCCATCAAACATTTCAATTAAATGGATTATTTTCGGCTGTTTCTTATCAAGATAAACTTGTGAAAAAAATGGTTTCTCTGTTCAAGTACGAACCGTTTATAAGAAACTTATGCCAACCATTAGCTTTCTTAATAATATCACACTTTATGTTAACCCAAAACCAACAAGCCCTTGTGGATAAATCAGCAGTTTTTATACCTGTGCCTATTACCACAAAAAAGCTTAGAAAAAGGGGCTACAACCAATCAGCTGTTGTGGCTAAAATTTTATCAATCTACTATGGCCTGGACTTACAAACAAAAAATTTGATGAAAATAAAAAATACTCAAGACCAAGTCGGCCTAAGCAGGCAAGAGCGCCAACATAACATCTTTGGCGCTTTTGTAATAAAAAATCCTGACTTAATAGCCAAGAAAACAATTTTTTTAGTTGATGATGTTTTTACCACTGGAGCCACAATGGAAGAGTGCGCCCGTGTTTTAAAAGCCAATGGCGCTAAAAAAGTTTATGGCATTGCCATTGCCCGCGAAGGCCTAGAAAAGTAAACAAAAACAGAGGAATAAGGTTAGGTGTTTAAACGCCACTATTACTCCTCTGTTATTTTGCTTGCATTAGGGCAAGCTGTCTAAGAACGCGGGTTGCGTTGAAAGTCCTATCCATTTTGCTGCTTTTTTCACCAAAGGCAACCTGTTGCCTATAACACAACTGCCGTGGTGATCAACAGGATTACTGTTAATGAAGTCGTAGATGCCTGAATCAACTTCAATCCAACTATGCGTCCCCTTTGTATAAGGACCTTCAACAATTTTGCCGTTATACCCTGTTAACGTAATAAGTCTTTTTTCATTTGGACGGAACTGTACAACGGTTATACTGTCCCCTAAATTTCCATAGTCACCATCTAGCGGACCGGCAGACTTCTCTGGTAAAATCCAACCCTTTATGATTTTTCCCTTACAGCCAGCGCAAGCGCCTCTCAAGCCACACCTTCCGAACGGACCGCAATGCCATTCCCCAACAACAGACTTGTCTTCTTGCACTGTTGGGTACAATCTTAGGTAATCGGCAAAGAACATCAGCCTCACAGGATCATATATACCCAGCCCATCAATAAAAGCTAAACCAATTCCCCCTAGGAGGTCGGTTTCACACGGAGCTGGAATACCTAAATCATTTAGAATGCCGTTTACGCTACAAACCAGCATCTCAAGAATTGCTGGCAATTCTGGCCAGCACCTGATTGTTACAGAATTACATTGCTTTTTTTTAAGCATTTCAGCTAACCAAATCAGGGTTAATGCCAATTTTGCTTGAAGATCCGGGAATTCTCCCTCTACAGCCGAGTAATCGTAATTATCTGACAAATCTTTCATTACATCACCAAAGGCGTCGGGATGTTTTATTAAGCCATGCCGAATAAACTCTATGAGGGTGGCTGTTTCTTCTTCAACTAATTTTAGATCAAAAAGATCTTCCATAGTAAAGAAGTCGCCTCTAATAGCCATGAATGTTGGTTCCGGGGCACCAACCTGCAACATCCTTACATTTCTCATTGAGGCAATTCCAGAGCTTACAGCTATCGCCTCTTTTAGGGCTTTGGAAAACTCAGGAGATTCAGGGTTACAAAGCGGAAAGTAGTCCATTTTTACACCACTTCTAATTCCTGTGTAAACTCCCATTGGTAAGGCTCCGCACTCTACGTCCGTTTCTCTTTCTCCATCAGATTTAATTGAAGCGTCAGCCCAAGTGTAATGGAAAATCGGAATTCTCAAAGCCCTGGAAACGTGTGCCGCGATTGTACCCACAGACCACTCGTCTGCATAATTAATGCCACCAACCAAAAGCGCATCGGTGCCTTTATACTGAAGTAAGCGAATAGCTGCTTCAACACCATCAAAATCCCCAGCCATTGGTACGCCTTCTGGCATTCCAGCATCAACAAGGTTAACCACTTCAATATTTGGATCAGCATTTAGAACGTTCAGTAATTTTTCGTACTGGACATACCCATAATCTGGTGTAAAAACCTTTCTTTCAGAGAACACTACCCCAAGCTTCACCTTTGAAAGGCGTGTCCTCTTCACGTCAGAAAACAGTTCAGAGATATTCGGAAAACATTGTTCTGGCGAAAGATATGATTCCATTTTTTTCTCCTTTTTCAATAAGTAAATAAACCAATTTCTTCTAAACCAACTAAAACTCTCCTTTTGTGATGCCGCCGGACAAGCAGTTAAAATTTAATGAACATTTTTGAAAACAAAAAGACCCATAAGGTCTTTTAAGCTAAACTCTACTACAAATCGAAAATCCGTCAAGTGCGGGGAGGATTGGACGATGTTCGAACCTGGTGCATGTATATTGATATAGTTGTCCTCCCGCCCGATTTTAATATAAAAGAAATGAACCCACTAACCTTCTTTTTGATTCTCGATACCCTTCCAAGAACTAATGAATTTCCTCAAGATTACCATTTAAAATAGTTGGTTGCATTGCTATAATTTCG
>JAQURU010000022.1 GCA_028715435.1 Minisyncoccota bacterium | reverse complement strand
ATATTAAATGGCGCGGATATGATTGTGGTTGGCAGCGCTATCTACAAATCCGAAAATCCGGCTGAAGCGGCAGATAAAATTGTGGCAGAAATTGAAGAGGGGCTGAAAGAATTACGTCGTCGGCATCTGGCTCTTGCTTTGTATGCTTGCGGAGCAATCAAGTTCGGTGCGTTTAAATTAAAGCTCCACGATACACAACCAGATGCACCATTGTCGCCATTTTACATTAACCTACGGATTCTCAGATCTATTCCTAATCTCTTAGATCAAGTGGCGGAGGCGATGTTGGAAAAAATTCAGGAAGATAAAATTGATTTTGACATCTTTTCTGATATTCCAACGGCAGTGACACCTATCGTTTCAGTGATGGTTCATCAATCCAAAGTTCCAATGATATCTCCCAAAATATCCAAAACACACGGATTAGCTGGAGATATTGACGGGCTCTATGAGCCAGGGCAGAAAGCTTTGCTTATTGATGACCTTGTCACGAAAGCAGACAGCAAGATAGAGGCGGCACAAGTTCTAGAAAAGAATAAGCTAATCGTGAAGGATATTGCCGTGCTGTTTGACCGCGAACAAGGCGGAGAGGAAGCACTGCAGCAGTCTGGCTATAAACTCCATACTGTTTTCAAGATGAGTGATGCACTAAAGTTATATTTGGATGAAGGTTTGATTGACCAAGCCAAATACGACGAAACTGTCAATTATTTACAAAATAACTAAAGTTCGTTAAAAAGCGGACTAGAAGGAGGTACTTTCAAGGTGCCTCCTTTTATATTATTTTGTGGATAAAATTAGCTTGTTTTCACTTTGATTTTGAGGTAAAATAAATAATATCAAAGAGGATTTTTTTGTTTTAACATGGATTTACAAGAGCTAAAAAATAGGGCGAAACAAGAGATTGATAAGGTTGTTGACTTAGATGAAATTGAAAAAACATTTAAGAAATATTTGGGCAAAAAAGGAGAGGTTGCTTTGATTTTTGATTCCTTGAAGGACTTGGCAATTGAGGAAAAAAAAGCGCTTGGGCAAGAAGCTAATGTTTTAAAACAAGAAATTGAGGAGTTTTTTGAGCAAAGAAAAAAGGAAATAAAAAATACTGCTAGTGAAATAAAACAAACAACAGAAAGAATAGACATAACACGGCCTGGCACAAAAATGGCCAGAGGCCATTTGCACCCTTTAACTTTAGTTTTAAAGGATGCTTTGAAGATATTCCAAACAATGGGTTTTGAAATTGCCCAAGGCCCAGAGCTGGAAACCGAATGGTATAACTTTGATGCTTTAAATGTGCCTAAAGATCATCCAGCTCGGGACATGCAGGACACATTTTGGCTGCGCCAAAATATGTCCACAAATTACAAAAAACAAATAACAAATAACAACAAAAGTAATAAGTTGTTGATGCGAACGCATACCAGCCCTGTGCAAGTGCGCTATATGGAAACTCATCAGCCCCCTTTGCGCATTATTGTGCCTGGCAGAGTTTTTAGGAACGAAGCCACAGATGCTAAACACGAAGCCCAATTTTATCAATTAGAAGGATTAATGGTTGACAAAGAAGTATCAGCTTGCAATTTTAAAGCTATTATTGAAGAATTTTTAAAGAGATTTTTTAAAGCCAATGTTGAGATTCGCCTGCGGCCTGGGTTTTTTCCCTTCACCGAACCCAGTTTTGAAATTGACGCTAAAAGAGCAGATGGCAAGTGGATGGAAATAATGGGGGCCGGAATGACTCACCCAAATGTTTTTAAAGCAGCCGGGCTGAATGTTTCAGTTTCTGCTGGGCATGGGTGGTGTGGTTTTGCTTTTGGCGTGGGGGTTGATAGGCTGGCTTTGCTAAAGTATAAAATTAATGATATTAGGTTGCTGTACCAAAACGATATGAGGTTTTTGGAACAGTTTTAACATGAAATTTTCATACAATTGGATAAAAGAATATATTAATGGCAAACTGATCGATGCCAAAAAATTGGGCGATGTTTTAATGTTGCATAGCTTTGAAGTTGAGGCGGTGGAAAAACAAAACAAAGACTGGATTTTGGACATTGATGTTTTACCCAATAGAGCTCACGATTGTTTATCACACATTGGTATTGCCAGGGAAGTTTGCGCCATTGAGGGCTTAAAGTTAAAAGCTCCTTTAGCTAGCCCAAAAGAAGATAAAAATTTACAAATAAAAGATGTTTTGAGAGTGGAGGTTGACCAAACAGATGATTGCTTGAGGTACGGAGCAATTTACTTAAAAGATGTTCAAGTAAAAGAATCGCCTTTATGGTTAAAAGAAAAAATAAAGGCCTGCGGTTTGCAGCCCATAAACAACATAGTGGATGCTACCAATTTTGTGATGTTAGAAACAGGGCAGCCGTTGCATGCTTTTGATGCAGAAAAAATTGGAAAGCAAATTTTCGTGAGGCGGGCTGGCAAGGGCGAAGATATCAAAACACTAGACAAAGAAAAAAAGCCCTATCTCTTAGATGAAAGTATTTTAGTTATTGCTGATTTGCGAAAGCCAGTGGCAATTGCTGGCATTAAAGGATGAGAAGAAACGGGTATTGACAAAAATACCAAAAATATTGTAGTTGAGGCGGCTAATTTTAACACTGGCTTGGTAAGAAGGGCTTCGCAAAAATTAAAAATAAGAACAGACGCTTCTTCTCGGTTTGAAAACCAACCCGACCCAAATTTAATTGATTTTGCCTTGTCTCGGGTTGCTTTTATTTTACAAAAAGTGGCCGGAGGAAAATTGGCCCAAGGAAAAGTTGATATTTACCCCAAAAAAGTTTTACCCAAGAAAATAAAACTGGAAATCAATTACCCCAGCCGATTATTAGGTTTTGAAATTTCTAAAGCCCAATGCGTGAAGATTTTAACTTCGCTGGGCTTTATTTGCCGTGATTCTGGACCCAAGCATATTTTGGTTGAATGCCCAACCAGGCGAGTTGATGTTTGCTTGCAAGAGGATTTAATTGAAGAAATCGGCCGAATTTTTGGCTATAATAATATTCAATCAATTTTCCCCAAGTCTTCTTTAAATCCACCCCAAAGAAATGATAGTTTCTTTTGGCAGGATTGCGCTAAAAAGGTTTTGAAAGAATTAGGTTTTTGCGAGGCATATAACTATTCCTTTATTGGTGAAAAAGAACAAGGGTGTTTGGATTGGCCAGTTAAAAATCTCTTGGAAATTGAAAATCCAATCAGTTCATTAAATAGATATTTAAGGCCTTCTTTGGTTTTTGGATTGTTAAAAAATGTTAAAGAAAATTTAAAAAATTTCCAAGAAGTAAAAATTTTTGAAGTTGGTAACATATTCCGCAATGAAAAAATTCAAGAGAAAATAATGCTGTCTGGGGTTTTTGCTAAAAAAGGGAAAAACAGCGAGGGATTTTTTGAGCTAAAAGGCGTATTAGAAGAGCTATTAAATGATCTGGGCATTATGGATATTTGGTTTGATGATATAAAAGCAACGCCTAATAATTCAATCTATAATTTATGGCAGGAGAACAGATCGGCTGAAATCAAAGTTGCTTCCAAGGAAGTAGGATTTTTAGGGGAAATTGCTATTCAAGTTTTGGAAAATTTAGGAATTAAAGAAAGGGTTTTTATGTTTGATTTGGATTTTGACAAAATCATTAAATTAGCTAATGAGCAAACCGAGTATGAGCCAATTGTTTTTCATCCCGCTGCCTTTCGCGATTTAGCTGTGGTGGTGCCTTTAGGAACAAAAGTAGTAGATATTTTAAATATTATTAATGCAAGTGGCGGAAAGATTGTTAAAGACGTTGATTTATTCGACGCTTACACCGGTTTAGAACTTGAAGAGGGAAAAGAAAATTTGGCTTTTCATATAATTTATCAAGATGAGAACAAGACCTTGACCGCCAAAGAAGTAGACGAAGAGCACAAAAAAATTATTAAAGCATTAGAGGAAAATCCAGAATGGGAAATACGTAAATAAATTTTAAGTTCTAAATTTTAAATTTTAAAAAATGGCTACAAAAAAAGATGAAAACAAAAATAATGGCTCATATACCGCGAAGGACATATACGTTCTTAAGGGTTTGGAGCCGGTTAGAAAAAGGCCTGGCATGTATATTGGCTCAACTGGTCCTGATGGGTTACATCATTTAATATGGGAGGTTTTTGATAATTCATTGGATGAGGCAATGGGTGGTTATTGCCAAAATATTGAAGTAGTTTTAATGAGAGATAATAAAGTTAAGGTTTCTGATGATGGCAGGGGAATTCCAGTGGAAAAACATCCAGATACGGGCAAATCAACCATTGAAACAGTTATGACTACTTTGCATGCAGGCGGTAAATTTGGAGGAGAAGCTTATAAGGTGGCAGGAGGGTTGCATGGGGTTGGGGTTTCGGTTGTTTGCGCTTTAAGTAAATACATGAGGGTTGAGGTTTGCCGCGATGGTTTTAAATGGGCTCAGGAATACTCACGGGGCAATGTTAAAACCAAAGTGGAAAAGGTTAGTGCATGCCGCCAAACTGGCACAACAGTAATTTTTGAACCTGATCAGGAAATTTTTAAAGATAAAGATTGTATTTTTGATTTAAAAAGAATCATCAGCCATTTGCGCCAGCAGGCTTATTTAACCAGCGGAGTTAAAATAACTATTACCGACGAGAGGCAGCCCTTGTTTCCTTTTGTTTATAAATTTTATTTTGAGGGCGGGCTTAAGTCTTATGTAAGGCATTTAGTTGGAGAAGCAGAAACTCGACATAACAATGTTTTTTATTGCAAAGCTGAAAGAGAGGGAGTTACTGTTGAAGCATCTTTACAATATTTAAAAGAATTCGAATGTTTAGAGGAAAGCTTTGCCAATAATATTTACACGGGCGAAGGAGGAATGCACTTAACAGGGCTTAGAACTGCCCTTACTAGAACTATCAATGATTATGCCAGGAAGAACGGGTTTATCAAAGAAAAAGACGAAAACTTAACCGGCAATGATGTGAGAGAGGGGTTGGTGGCTGTTGTTTCTGTTAAGCTAAGAGACACTCAATTTGAAGGCCAAACCAAAGCAAAGCTTGGTAATCCCGAGGCCAAAACAGCTGTTGAGGCAGTTATGGGGGAAATGTTTTCTGAATATTTAGAAAAAAATCCTCAAGATGCTAGAGCCATTGTGGAAACTTGTTTGTTGTCAGCTCGGGCCAGAAAAGCAGCGAAAGCAGCCAGAACCACTGTTTTGCGAAGAGGCGTTTTGGACGGGTTAACTTTGCCTGGCAAATTGGCTGATTGCACTTCAAAAGAACCAGCAGAATCAGAGCTTTACATTGTGGAAGGCCCGTCGGCTGGAGGAAGCGCAAAAATGGGCAGAAACAGAAGGTTCCAATCTATTTTGCCATTGCAGGGAAAAATTTTAAATGTGGAAAGAGCTCGCTTGGATAGGATGCTTTCTTCAGAAGAAATAAAAACTTTAATTATTGCTTTGGGCACTGCCATTGCCCAGGATTTTGACATTAGCAAGCTGCGATATCATAGAATCATTATAATGTCTGATGCTGATGTTGATGGAGCTCATATTAGAACATTGCTTTTAACTTTATTCTTCAGGCACTTTAAGGAAATTATTGAAAAAGGATATTTGTATATTGCCCAGCCTCCTCTTTACAAAATCAAATCAGGCAAGCGGCTTGAATATGCTTATAACGATAGTGAAAAAGAAGAGATTATCGACGATATTTTAAAAGAAAAAGGTATTCAAAAAGAAAGCAAAAAGAAATCAGTAGAAACAGCAGAAACCGAAGAGGGCGAAGTAACAGAAGCAGAGGGTGAAAAAATATCCGGTGTTTTTGTTCAACGATATAAGGGTTTGGGCGAAATGAATCCAGAAGAACTTTGGGAAACAACTATGAATCCAGCTAACCGTGTGCTTTTGCAAGTAAAAGTTGAGGATGCTAAAGAGGCAGATAGAATGTTTGATATTTTAATGGGCCAGGAAGTAGCCCCACGCAAAAAGTTTATCCAAACCCACGCCAAAAGCGTGAAAAATTTGGATATCTAACAGAAGCCGGTTGACTTTTGGAGGGAGTGGGTATATTATTAGGGCAATAAGCCCTGTTGAGGGCTTTTAAAATAATTTTGATAAAAAAATGAACATTGGCGAGCGAATAAAAATATTTTTCAAAGAAGTTTTCACCGAAGGCAAAAAAGTTGATTGGCCAACCCGTCAGGAAACTTTAAGATACACAGCTTTAGTTTTAGGGATTTCCGCTGGAGCGGCTATATTTTTGGGCGCTTTAGATTATGGTTTTGTTCAATTACTAAGTAAATTTATTTTTTAAATGTAAATTTTCGTTCTGTCATTTTTAACTTTTAACTTTTAATTTTTAACTTGACTGAGCGAAGCGAAGGAACGTGCCAAAACAAACAGTACAACAAGGAAAAAACTGGTATGTTTTACATACTTATCCTGGCGAAGAAGAGGCAGTTGCGCGCAACTTGAAACAAAGAATTGAAAGCTTGGGCATGGAGGATAAGATTTTTTCAGTTATCGTGCCCAAAGAGAAAAAGATCAAAATCAAGAATGGAAAAAGAAAAGTTATTGAAGAGCGGATTTATCCAGGATATGTTTTTGTGGAAATGATTGTTACAGATGATTCTTGGTATGTGGCTCGAAATACTCCCAGGGTTACCGGATTTATTGGAGCAGGCACTGTGCCAATCCCAGTTTCCGGAGAAGAAATTGAGATTTTAAAGAAACGCAGCGGGGAACAAGAACCTCAATATAAAGTTGATTTCAATGTTGGGGGCTTGGTAAAAATAATTGATGGCCCTTTTAAAGATTTTGAAGGAAAGGTTTCCAATATTGACGAACAAAGAGGCAAGCTTAAAGTATTGGTAAATATTTTTGGTCGCGACACCCCCGTGGAAGTTGATTCTTTACAGGTGAAAAAAGTATAAAATAATCATTCCGCTCTCTCTGCTTTTGGCGAAAAGGTGGGGCGGATAAATAACGATTACTAACATGGCAAAGAAAATACAAAAAATTATAAAATTACATATTCAAGCAGGTAAAGCCACCCCAGCCCCTCCAATTGGCCCGGCTTTGGCCCAGCATGGAGTAAACATTGCTGGCTTTTGTTCACAGTTTAACGAAGCCACAAAAGATAAAATGGGATTTACCATTCCTGTTGAGGTTACGGTTTATGAAGATCGTAGCTTTGACTTCAGATTAAAAACGCCAGTCACTTCCGAGCTTATTAAAAAAGCGGTTGGAATTGAAAAGGGCTCTGGAGAGCCAAATAAAAGAAAGGTAGGAAAAATTAGCCAAGACCAATTAAAAGAAATTGCCAAAGTTAAATTACCCGATCTCAATACTCAAGACCTAACCCAGGCCTCAAAAATCATAGAAGGCACAGCCAAAGGATTAGGCTTGGAAGTGAAATAATTTTTTTCCGAGGACGGGCCTCGATAAAACAAAATAATCAATATGTCAAGTAAAAAAATATTTTCTATTTCTTTTATAGCTGTTCTTTCTATCATTATTGTAGTGGCTGGTGTTTATTTTTTAAGCCAGCAGTATTCTCAATTACCAGAATTGGGCTCAGCTTTGCCAGGAAAGCAAATAGTGCAAGAAATTATTTCCGGCGATTTTTTAGCTAAGGATGTTGGCTACGAAATTAACAATGGCCAAGGAAATAAAGTATACGAGTTTGACTATGTCGCCTCATCTACAGTTTTTTCTGCCTTGGAAGCAATAGGGCAAAAAGAAGATTTTGCTATAACTTTCAAAGATTATCCTGAAATGGGGGTATTAATTCAAAGCATTGGCACAACAACTAATGGAACCGATAATAAGTATTGGCAGTATTGGGTTAATGGGGTTTTGGGAGAAGTGGCTGCTGACAAGAAGTTTTTAAAGCCAGGCGATAGAGTGGAATGGAAATTTGACATTGCCCCCAGTTTTTAATAGAATAGCTTTACTAAAAGATTATTCTATGAAAAAGATTACAAAAAAAATTCTTTCTATTTCTCTTTTAATTTTACTGGGAAGCGTTGGAAGGATTTTTTTTGTGGAGTTTGTTAAAATTCCAAACTTCGAAATAGTTTCTTCTTTGGCTTTGCTTTCCGGGTTTTACCTAGGAGGCATTTTTTCTTTTATAACGCCATTAGCTATTATATTTTTGAGCGATTTGTTTATTGGCAATAGTGCTATTTTGCTTTTTACTTGGAGCGCTTTTGGCATTATTGGGCTTTTGGGTATAATTTTACGAAAAACCGCTTGGAAGGAGGGAAACTCCTTCCCACAGGGAAGGAGTTTCCCTCCTTCCAGTTCGTTTGTTTTGCAAGCGCCTATTTTTGGTGTTTTGGCTTCCTGTTTTTTCTTTATTTACACTAATTTTGGCTGGTGGGTTTTGTCAGGAATGTATCCACATACTTTGCCAGGATTAGTTGCTTGTTATATAAACGGTTTGCCATTTTTTAAAACAAACTTACTTGGTAATTTAATTTTAGTTCCATTAGTATTTATAACTTTTTTGGAAATAAAAAACCTTACACAATTTACGCGGTCGCGTATTTTCTGTAAGATTAAAAGATATGATTTTATCCGACAAAGACATTAAAGATTATATAGCCAAAGGTAAAATAAAAATAAGCCCAAGCCCTGACTTTGAAACGCAGCTTGGGCCTTGTTCTCTAGATTTGCGGCTCGGGGATTCTTTTAAGGTTTTTAAGCAGTCAAGGTATCCTTATATTGATTTAAAACGTCCCTTTGATGTTGACAATATAATGGAAGATATTGTGATTGCTCCTGACAGCCCTTTTATTTTACAGCCAGGTGAGTTTATCTTGGCTGTTACTATGGAAGATGTTTTATTGGGCAGTGATTTAATGGCTCGTTTAGACGGCCGTAGTTCTTTGGGGAGATTAGGGGTGGTGGTTCATTCAACTGCTGCTAGGTTTGATCCTGGCTGGAACGGCAAACCAGTAATGGAGCTTGGCAATTTAGGGGTAATGCCAGTGGTTTTGTATTCTGGCATGAGGATTTGCGCTTTAACTTTTGAAACATTATCAAGCCCTTGTGAAAATACATACCAAACTAAGAAGAACGCTAAATACGCCAAGCAAGAAAAAGCCACAGCCAGCAAGATAAGCGAAGAGTTCAAATTGCATCATCAGCTCCAGCCAACAGAGATAAAAGAAATCCAGCAGACTAATGTTAACTTAAATTCTTGGCCCACTAGCAACGCTTCTAGTGTAGCTAATGCGGGCTGGCCTGTTGTTGAGGGCAGGTTTTATGTTGGCAATAAAAATTCGCCAGTGGCTGTTTGCACCAATGCCACAGTGGAAGGCATTGAATTGGATATGGCTAAAGTGGCGATTTGTGGTAAATGCGTTACAGAAAATATTGGCATTGAAAAAATAATTCAAAATATAATTGCCAATCCCAATATCCGCTTTTTATTGCTTTGCGGTAAGCCATCTAAAGGCCATTACGTGGAGCAAGCAATAATGGCTTTAAAACAAAACGGAGTTGATAAAGAAAAAACAATTATTGGAGCGGTTGGCAATATGCCTCATTTAAAGGGCCTGGACACTGAAGTTATTGAAAGATTTCGGGCTCAAGTTGAGCCAATTAACTTGAACGGAGAAACAAGCTCAGCCTCAATCATGCAAATCGTTGAACAATGCTTAGCCCAAAACCCCGGGCCTTTTAATGGTACTGAAATTAAAGTAGAAAAACCAGAAGAAATTGAAGCTACAGGCCCATTTGACTGGGTAGAAGACCCAAACGGATTTTTTGTGGTTTCCTTAAGGCCCAGCCAGAAAAAAATAGTAGTGGAGCACTTGCAAAATCATAAGATAACTAAGAAAGTAGTGGGGGATTCAGCTTTGGATATTTGTTATAAAATTGGGCAAATGCAAATGGTGGGCAACTTTGAGCAAACAGTGGAGCATGCCATGTATTTGGGAAGGGAATTGCAAAAAGCTGAACTTTGCTTAAAAAACCAATTAGCTTATGAGCAAGACGGGGAAATAGAGATGCTAAAAGAGCGAGTTCTGCCAACTGTAGAAAAAGCAGTCAAAGAGAATATCTACGGATGGCATGACTAGAATTTTTATTTAATTATTTCGTTAAGAATTAGTTAAAAATCACAAATTAAAAATTAAGAATTTATAAACTTATGTACGAAACAAGAATTGTTGAAGCTAAAACACTAGGAGAGGCCTGGGAAAAGGCCTGTGTGTTAATAATGCAAGAAGGCCATACCAGATATGTGCAAGCCCCAGAGTATCAAATAGAAACAAAGGACTTACCTTTGTTAATAAAGGTTTCAAATCCTTTTGAAATGCCCCGTTTAAGCGATAAAACAAACACCAATCAGGGCTTGGCAGATGCTTATGCTGATAAATTTTTAAACGGCTCTGGCAAAGAAAAAGAAAACACTTTTGATTACACCTATTTTTCCAGGTTAAGGTGTTATCCAGATTGCGCTGTGAGGGCATTTTTGCCAAGCATTACAGACAGCGAAGAAGAAATACAAGAGGAAGTTAAAAAGATTTCCCCAGATGGCAAATGCGTGGTAACCAGAATTGACCAAGTGGAAAAAGCTATCAATATTTTAAAAAAAGATCCAACAAGAAGAACCGTTGTTATGCACACTTGGATACAGTACAGGGATTTAATGAAGTTTGGCCCCAAGAGAGAGGACACTTCCTCGCCTTGCGTTTTGTTGTTTTATCCTCAATTAGTGGATGGCAAATTGCATATGTTTGTGGTTATGAAAACCAATGACCTTTACAATGCCTGGCCAGAAAACGCTTATGCTTTCACTGGTTTGCAAAAATATATGGCCGACCAGCTTGGTGTTGAAACAGGCACTTACACTCATTTTTCTGTTTCTATGCATATCTACAAGGATATGTATGAAGAAGTCCGCAAAAAGTTTAATTTGTAGAACGTAGGCCGTAAAACGTGAGCCTAAGGAGCGAAGCTACTTTCAGCAGGAAGCAGCTTCGCTCCTTCCAAAGCCCTTGTTCCGTGTTTTCGTCTATTTTACCATTGACAAACCTAATACTTTTATGGTATAATATATCTGTAATTGAGGCAAGTTTTGCTTCAATGTTCTTATTACCGCGAGGGAGTATTGGCGAGGAATTATCTTTGTCTTTTCTTCTTTGCAAAAATTGGAGGATACGAAAATGTTTACCTTGGAACCCGAATTATTAGTTGCTTTTTTGGTTGACCTTGGCTTTTTCTTTGCTGCTTCAATTTTTCTGCTGATTTGGCTAATTTCTTCTCGTAAGGAAGTTAAAAGGTTAAGGATGGAGAATCTGTCCACTTCTAATGCCTTAAAGGAGATAAAGGATCAGATTCAAAAAATTGCCGAAAGCCAACGGCTTTCAGTAATTTTAAAGCTTGAGCCGTCGAGTTTGAAAATTGACC
>JAQURU010000021.1 GCA_028715435.1 Minisyncoccota bacterium | reverse complement strand
ACCTGCCTAAGATTGAAAAAGAAATGCAGGCAATTATCAAAAAAGGCGTGGAGTTTACCAAAAAAGAAGCCTCTCAAAACGAAGCAGAAAAACTTTTCGTTAAACAACCCTACAAACTTGAACTTATTAAAGAACTAACCGAGACCCGGTCTAGGTTAGCTAACCTAGACCGGGTCTCGGTTTTTGAAAGTGGAGATTTTGTGGATTTGTGCGCTGGGCCGCACGTAAAAAATACCAAAGAAATCAATCCACTGTCCTTTAAACTAACTAAATTAGCTGGGGCTTACTGGAAGGGCAATGAAAAAAATAAAATGTTAACTCGCATTTATGGCGTGGCTTTTTCAACAGAAAAAGAACTAACCAATTATTTAAAAATGCTTGAGGAAGCAGAAAAGAGAGACCACCGCAAACTCGGCAAAGAATTGGACTTATTTTTAATTGACCCAACTGTTGGCATGGGTTTGGCAATGTGGCAGCCCAAAGGCGCAATGCTTTGGCGGATTATGGAGGATTTTTGGTACCAGGAACATTTAAAAAATGGCTATGAATTAGTAAGAACCCCCCATATTGGATCTCGAAAACTTTGGGAAACATCTGGGCATTGGGGTTTTTACAATGAAAGCATGTATCCTCCCTTAGAAGTAAGCCAAACATTAAAAGAAGCGCAGGAAGGCAAAAAATCAGAAATAAAAGAAGAGTATCTTTTAAAGCCAATGAATTGCCCCTTTCATGTTACTTTGTATAATTCAAAAATAAGAAGCTATAAGGATTTGCCAATAAGGTGGGCTGAATGCGGCACTGTTTACAGATATGAAAAATCAGGCGAGCTCTCTGGCCTAACAAGAGTGCGAGGGTTTACTCAAGACGACGCCCATATTATTTGCACAAAAGAACAAGTAAAAAGCGAGTTAAAAAGAGTAGCTGACTTTATTATTTTTATTCTGAACACTTTTGGCTTTAAAGAATTTAATGTTTATTTATCTTTAAGAGACCCGGCCAACAAAGAGAAATATGCTGGTAATGACGAGGGCTGGGAATTTACTGAAAAAATTCTGGAAGAAGTGGCTAAAGAGCAAAAATTAAATTATAAAAAACAGGAAGGTGAAGCGGCTTTTTACGGGCCAAAACTGGATTATAAAATAAAAGATTGTTTGGGAAGAGAATGGCAATGCTCCACCTTGCAGTTTGATTTTAATCTACCCGAGAGATTTGATATGAACTTTATTAACCAAAAAGGCGAGAAGGAAAGACCTTATGTTTTGCACCGGGCTTTGTTTGGGTCTTTTGAAAGGTTTATTGGTGTTTTGATTGAGCACTATGCAGGAGCTTTTCCTGTTTGGCTATCCCCCACCCAAGCTATTATTTTGCCCATTGGCCAATCCCACCAAAAATACGGGCAAGAAATTTTAGGCTTGCTTAAGCAAAACAATATCAGAGCAGAAATCAACTTGGACAATGAAACCATTGGCAAGAAAATCAGAGAAGCGGAAACCCAAAAGATACCCAATCTCCTAGTGGTTGGAGATAAAGAAATTAAGCAAAAAAAGGTCGCTGTCAGAGCGCATAGCCAAGACCTTGGCGCAATGACAATTAAAAAATTTATTGATACAATAAAAAAACAAGTCGAAAATAAAAAATAATATAATATGCAAAAAATCTTTAAGTTCATTGTCTCTATTATTGCCATATTAACAATTGTAATATTTTGCGCAAATGTGGCAATGGCGCAAGATGACCCAGAGCAAACAGCAACTTCAGAGCCAGAAATAACCAGCCAGGATTTAGGAGTTTCTAACCCAACTCTTTTACCCGATAGCAGGTGGTATTTTTTAAAATCCTGGAAAGAAAAAATTCAGTCAATGTTTACTTTTGGCCAGGTTAAAAAGGCCGAGCTCAATTTAAAACTTGCCTCTGAAAGATTGCTAGAAGCCCAGAAATTAGCAGAAAAAACAAATAATCCTCAAATTCTTGATAAAGCTACTGAACTTTACAACAAACAAATCGAAAAAATCAATCAAAACATTGATAAATTCAAAGGCACAGCCACCACCAGTGGAGCAATAAGCAAATTTTTAGATAAGTTTGTTAGATTGCAGATATTGCACACCCAAATTTTAGAAAAATTAGAATTTAAAGTACCGACTAGCACAATGGAAAAAATCAGGCAAAATCGAGAAAGATATATGGAAAAATTTGGAGAAGTAATGCAAAAGCTAGAAGACAAAGCTCAAATTCAAAATAGATTGCAACAAGCTGCTGATAACATAAAAGGCTCTCTGCCAAATACCTCGGTTATTAAACAAAAAATAGAAGAAATAAAAGAAAGGCTGCGGCTTGGCACTACCACTCGCCAATGGGGAAATGATTGTGTTTGCACAGAAGAGTATAACCCTGTTTGCGGGTCTGATGGAAAAACTTATGGCAACTCTTGCAAAGCCCAATGCCAAAACATTGCTGTTGTTAGCCAAGGGCCTTGTGAAGAAAGCGCTTCATCAACTAATGGGCAGCAAATCGTTGGAGGGGATAAAGATGAACACGGCTGCATTGGCTCTGCTGGCTACTCTTGGTGTGAAGCAAAACAAAAATGCTTAAGAGTGTGGGAAGAGCCCTGCCAGTTAGAACAGGAACAAGAGCAGGAACAGAACCAGGGAACAATTCAAAATCAAGAACAAAATCAAAACCAAAACCAAGTTCAGGGAGGACAGCCATAATAATCTCTTTGCACAAACAAAAAGGGGCGCTCAACGTCCCTTTTTGTTTGGTTGAAAATATGCTTAAATAATGCAATGAAATACCATATCATCACTTTTGGATGCCAGATGAATAAATCTGATTCCGAGCGAATTGCCACTGTTTTAGAAACCGCTGGTTATAAAAAATCTTCTTCCCCAGAAAGGGCTAATTTAGTTATTGTAAATTTTTGCTCGGTAAGACAGGCAGCTGTTGATAAAGCCCTGAGCCAAATTCAAAAGTTAAAATTCAAAAGTCAAAAATGCAAATCAAAAGTTAAAATTGTGGCCACTGGCTGCATTTTAAAAGCTGACAAAAAAAAGCTAGCTCCAATAGTTAACTATATTTTATCTATAAAAAACTTGGCTAAATGGCCTAAAATTTTAAGTTCCCGAGGCCCGACCTCCTTCCAAAGCTTGAGCCCGAGCCCTTGGGAGGTCGGGCCTCTTCTGGCTAGGTCTAGAGATTCACTAAATTATTTAAAAATAAAACCGAGTTATAAAACTTTTCCTAAGGCCTTTGTGCCAATTTCTTTTGGCTGCAATAATTTTTGCACTTATTGCGTTGTTCCTTACACTCGCGGGCAGGAAATCCACCGTAAAGAAAAAGAAATCTTAGATGAAATAAAAAATTTAATTGCTAAAAAATACAACCATACCACGCTTTTGGGTGAAAATGTTAATTCTTATCCAAATTTTGTTGGGCTTTTGCAAAAAATAACAGCTATTAAGGGAAATTTTAGAGTTAATTTTATGGCAGCAAATCCGCATAATTTTAACGATGAGTTAATTAAAGAGATCGCTAAAAACCCGAAATTAGAAAAGTATCTGCATTTGCCTTTGCAATCGGGCGACAATGCAATTTTGAAAACGATGAAACGGCCTTACACCGCAAGCCAGTATATAAAATTAATTGCTAAAATTAAAAAACAAATCCCAGGAGTTAAAATTGTAACAGACATTATTGTGGGCTTTCCTGGGGAAACAAAAAAGGCCTTTCAAAATACCGTCAATGTTTTTAACAAAGTCGGCTTTTATCAGGCCTATATCTCCAAATACTCTCCTCGGCCAGGGACAGCTGCTTTTTTTCTAAAAGACACCGTCCCGACAGAGGAGAAATCGCAACGAGAGCAAAGACTAATAAAAATTCTTCATGATGCAAAAAGTAAATAACAAATTAATTGTTATACTCGGTCCAACAGCTTCAGGGAAAAGCGATTTGGCTATAAGGTTGGCAAAAAAATTTAATGGTGAGATTGTTTGCGCTGACTCGCGCCAAATTTATAAAGGAATGACTATCGGCACCGCCAAAACATCCGAGACCCGGTCTAGGAATCCTAGACCGGGTCTCGGAGTGCCGCATCATTTGTTCGATATTGCTTTACCAAATAAACCACTTAACGTGGCTATTTATAAAAAAATGGCTGAAAAAACCATAAAAGACATTCAAAAACGTGGTAAAGTACCATTTTTGGTTGGAGGCACTGGGCTTTATATTAAAGCTATTGTTGATAACTTGCAATTCCCTAAGTTAAAACCTAACCAGAAGTTGCGCAAAAAGTTAGAGCAAAAAACCACAAAGGAACTCTTTATTATTTATAAAAAACTTGACGGGCAAGGCGCCAAGCAAATTGACAACAATAATAAACGCCGTCTTATCAGGGCCATTGAAGTTTGTAAAATAACTGGCCAGCCATTTTGGGAGCAAAGGCAAAAAGCCACTCCCCTATTTGATGTATCGCAAATTGGCATTAAGTTTCCCAAAGCCGAACTTAAAAAAAGAATAGGCAAACGAACTAATAAAATGTTAAAGCAAGGATTAGAAAGAGAAGTTAAGTTATTGGTAAAGAAATACGGCTGGACAGCTGTTTTACAAAACACCATTGGCTATGCTGAATGGCAAAAAAAAACAACAAAAAAAAAGCTGCGAGAGCTTATTTTTTTGCACACAATCCAGTTTGCCAAACGCCAAATGACCTGGTTTAAAAAAGAGAAAAGAATCAAATGGATAAATAATCCCGCTCAAGCGAAAAAATTAATTATAGATTTTCTTGATTAATTTTTCGGTATCATTAACATTAAAAATCTTGAAGAAAAATAAAAATTTTTCTTCAAGTTCCTGGCAAATACCCTTGATGTTTCTGCTGGGCATAAGCCAAATTTCTTTTTTGAAAATTCCAAGCGATCTTTTACGAAAAACCTTTATAAACTGTTGGTCGGTTGTAAAATTTTTCCTTTGCTCGGGAAAGTTTTGCTCTACCCAAGAATACATTTTTTCTTTTAATTCTTTAGGGAAATAGCGGCTGTCAAAAATAATGTCACTAAATAATGTTGATAAGTGAACCTCTAAAGCTCCAGCCCTTCTCAAGCCATCAAATTGATCGTTTTGTAAAGTAGAAGCTCCATGCTGAACAACTCCGGTTGTGGCATATTGTTTGGCAACTTCTCCTAAGCATCTTATGTTCTCAAAATTTATGCTAATTTTTTCAATGCCACCCGAAGGCAAAACAATGCCTCCATGCCTAGTGCCTGTTTGGCACGACACTTTTGTGATTCCATTAAAGGCCTCGTTTCGCTCGCTTTGAACGGGGCAAGCCCCTTGGACCCTTTTTAAAAAATCCTCCAAGCCAGTTTGGGTTGTTTCCGCTCCCCCAATACTGCTAACCTCACCTCCTATTGTTACCTCAATGCCAACAGGCTGATTTTTTTTAATAAACTCAATAAAATAATTCGTATATTTTATGTTATCCTCCAAAGCCAAATCTGAACAATCAATATCTATATTATAAAAACCAGCTGCAAAAGCTTGCAAAATTAAATTTTCCAAGCCCTTAATTGCTTCGTGGCTAGTGTTTTTTAAATAAAAATGGTCGCCCTGTAAAAAAATTGGACCTTTGTATTTTTCTTTAACGGCTGCTTTTAAAACACAAAAAGCAAATTCCTGAGGGGTTTGCCTGGTATATTCCATTTCAGAACTAGCTATTTCTAAAATAAAAGCGCTTGCTTTGGATTTTTTGGCTGTTTTAAAAATTGAACAGGCAATATCAAAAGTTAAGGTTCTAATATTAAAAGCTGGCACAGACAAGCCAGTTGTGTCGCCCGTGGCAATTTGTTTATAAAAAGGGGCTATTGAAGCCAAAAAAATACCGCGCTTTAACGCTTCCTTTTTAACTTTATAGTAAGCTTTGGTTTGATTTTTTTCTGGCCCGAAAACAAATTGTTCAACCAATTTTCGCAAAATTTAAAATTATTTTAATAAATTTATTAAAACCGCTTTGGCAAGATCCGGACTGGCTTTTCCTTTGGTTTTTGCCATTAACTGACCAATTAAAAACTGAAGCGAGGCCTGTTTGCCTTTTCTATAATCCTCAATCGCTTTTTGGTTGCTTGCAATAACCTCTTTGGCGCTTATTTCAATTACACCAGCATCAGAAATTTGAGCCAAACCCTCTTCTCTAATAATATGGGAAGGGTCATTGCCAGTTTGAATCATTTTTCCTAACACAATTTTAGCAATTTTGCTTGAAATTTCATTTAAATAAATCTTTTTAATAAACTCAGCAAAGTTTTCTGGACTGAATAGAAAGCTTTTTTCTTCATTCTGGCCCAAAACATCATTTACTAAATAATTAGCAGCAATCTTAGCCAATTTTTTTATTTCTTCATCTTTTAGCCCTGTTCCCTTTTCTGAGCCAACCCATTCGCTTAATTCAGACATTACATTCTCAAAAAATCCAGCCAAATCTTTTTTACTAATGAAAACTTCAACATCCCCTGTTGTTAAGCCATACTCAACCTCAAATCTTTTTCTTTTTTCATGGGGTAATTCTGGTATGCAAGTTTTAATTTCTTCAATAAACTCACCGCTTAAATGAAGGATTGGCAAATCCGGTTCTGGAAAATATCTATAATCATGGGCTTGTTCTTTTTGGCGCTGAGAAAATGTTAAGCGTTTAGCATCATGCCAGCCTCGCGTTTCCTGAATAACCTTATCCCCTTTTTCCAAAATTTCTGTTTGCCTTTTTATTTCATATTCAACAGCTGCCCCTGCCACAGCTATGGAATTAAGGTTTTTCACCTCTACTTTTGTTCCGAGCTCATTTTTGACTTTTGAATTTTGGCTTTTGGCTTCACTGAGCGATATATTCACTTCACACCGCATTTCACCTTTTTCCATATTGGCCCAAGAAACATTTAAATAACGCAAAATAAGCTGGAGCTCTTTAATAAACTCTTTAACTTCGTCTGCAGTTTCAAAATCTGGTTCAGTTACCAATTCCATTAAGGGCACTCCCGAACGGTTGAAATTAACCAAAGAATAATCAGCGCCTTCAGCATGAACTAAACTACCAGTGTCTTCTTCCATATGAATTCTGGTTATCTTAATTCTTTTGCCTGCCTGAGGTAAATCTAAATATCCGCCCGTGCTTAATGGGGCCTGATATTGTGAAATCTGATATCCTTTTGGCAAATCAGGGTAAAAATAATTTTTCCGTTCAAAAAAACTTTCTTGGTTAATTTGGCAATTCAAAGCCAAGGCGGTTTTAACCAGCTTTTTGACGGCTTCTTTATTAGCAACAGGCAAAACACCTGGATGAGCGAGGCACACAGGACAAACATTTTTATTCGGCTCAATTTCACTTGAATCATTTCTGCATGAGCAAAACATTTTAGATAAAGTGTTTAGCTCAATATGTATTTCCAATCCAATTGTTGGTTTTAATTCCATAAATAAAATAAATTCTAAATCCTAATATCTAAACTCTAAACAATATCAAAATTCAAATGTTTAAAACTTTTGTATTTTGGTTATTTGGATTTGTTTAGGATTTAGAGTTTAGTGCTTAGGATTTTTAAGCAACACTTTTGTTGCGCTTATACGCTTTCGCTATTTCCACGCTGCTGCTGGTGCCAATAATATCCGCTCCGGCCTGAACCATCATTAAAGCATCCTCAAGCGTTTTAATCTTGCCCGAGGCCTTTATTAAAATCCCGGGAGCAGCTTTTCTCATTATTTGCAAATGCCTGGCTTTCTCTTTTAATTCCAACCTATCTAACGGGTCTTTTTCAGTTGCTGTTTTAACGCAAATGGCTCCGGCTTTTTTCACAATTTCGCTGGCTTTTTTTATTTCCTCGTCAGTTAAATACCCAGAACCAATAATTACCTTGGTGGGTAAGATCTTGCAAATCTCCTTTAAATCAGCCAAAACCTCGCTAAATCTCTCGTATTTAATATCAATAACATTAATAACCACATCAAGTTCATCTGCCCCGTCTTTCTTGGCTTGCTTGCAGATTGCCACACGTTGAAAATGCGGGCTTTGGCCCATTGGCGGGTCAATTAAAACAACCACTTTAATCTTGGTTCCTTTCAATTCTTTCTTAGCCAATTTAACCCATTGGGGGTTAACATCGACCCCGCGAAAGCCATAAAACCTTGCTTCTTGGCAGGTCTTGATAATATCTTTTTCAGTGGCATTGTGCTCAATATTGGTGTGGTCAATCATTTTTATAATATTTGGCATAAAAGTAATTTTTGATTTTTGCTTTTTAACTAATTTTTAACGACTTAATTATTTATTGTAGCAAATTTTCACCAATAAAAAAGGGCGGTGATTTGTCCCGCCCTATAACTTTACATATCTAACATTAACACCCGCTTCTTTTAGAATGTTTAATCCATTTGTTGGATAAACACCCTCTAAAAGAACAAGTGTGTCAATTTTTAAGCCAGCAATAATTTTAGCGCATATTTCGCAGGGCTCAGCGTTAACATACATAGTAGCGCCTTCTGCGCTTGCCCCGCCTACATTTTTGGTCAGATTAGTAATTGCCCACCATTCAGCATGCATAGCCCGGCATTTTTCTAATTGAGTGCCAGATGCTATGCCTGATTCCTCTCGCAAGCAGCCAACATCTTCGCATTTTAACGAGCCAGGATATTGATCATTAAAACCAATGGCAATTATATTATCGCCTTTAACAATAATGCAGCCGAATTTCCTGGTTTGGCCAACAAGTTTGCCTCTATCGTCTCTTTGATAATGCCCGTCAATCTTTTTAACCCCGCGAACGCATCTTGAACGTTCAGCTGTGGCTAAAACAATTGTCATATAATACTCATCAAGCTCTCTTTGATGGGCATCGTAATCGTCAGTGCCAAGGCCTTTTCCTTTAAGGCCTGTAGAACCAAAACCTCCTTCGCCTCTTTTTGTTCCTGATAACTGATCAACTATCTCAAAGTTTGGAATTTCAACTTGCGAAAAAATAAGCTGGGCAATTCGCATGCCTTTTTCCACAACAAAAACCTGATCTCCCCTGTTTCGTAATAAAACCCCAATTTGCCCTCTAAAATCAGGGTCCACTGTTCCAGGTTAGTTACCAAGCTCAATGTCAGATTTAGTTGCTAAACCGCTTCTTGGCCTAACTTCACACTGCCAAGGAAAAGGAATAGCAAACCTTATTCCAATGCCGATTAAAACTGCTTTACCAGGTAGAATTTCCACAGGCAAATCCTGCAAAAAATCCTTTGTTTGCTTATGTAAAACTTGATAAGCATAAACATCGTAGCCAATCGCCCCATCAGACGCTCTAACTGGCTCAAAAGCGTCTTCGCCTACTTTCTGAATCTGTATAACCGCCATAATATACTAACCTCCGTTCTTTGGAAAAATTTCTAATTTTTAAATAAACTATAAGATACAAGACGCTCAAACTATCATAAAACTAACAAAAACCAAATCATTTTGCAAATCGGTAAAGACCAACCCTTTACCGTTTTATATCAAATTTTAGCCAACATAAAAGGGCAGTCATTTGACTACCCTCTTATTCCGCTTTTTAAGCGGATGATAATTTTCCTTCAATATAGTGCACCACTCTATCTAAGTGATGCAAAGAAAAACTTTTTTCTTGTTTGCTCTGTTCCCATTTTACCCGCAAACAAAGTTGTTGAAGAAATCTTTTGTTTGGGGTATACTCAATGGTCGCTACTTTTTGCCTGCGATGGCAAACGGCAACCGACAGACGATAAAAATCGCCTTCTGGCGCTTTCTGCATCGAACGATTAAGCCACCATCCTCTAGGCAAAATAGAGGACAAACTGGAGCACAAAAGCTCCATTACGTCTCTTTTTACTACCCCTTGAGCTCTTTTCTTTAAATTTTTCCTTTTTAGAAAAGAAAAACTTAAAAGGTTTTTTGGATAGATAGCAAAAGAAATGGCACAATAAAGACCAACCAAAACACAAAAAATTAAACCAATAATACCAAATAACAATTTCCAATCCATTTGAAATCCTCCAAAATTTTAAGGCAGCTAAGCTGCCTTGTTTGTTAATTAGCTATCGAATACACATCTAAATCCGTAAATGATTATGAACTTAGATGTGTGGGCGGGAACAATAAATAAATTGCCGCGCCCATTTTGCTTTTCTTTTTTATTTTATCGCGATCTTCACCTCCTTTTGGTGTATTTTAACGCCGATATCCCTAATTTTTACCTCCTCAGAAGACAAAGTCAGGGGATTTCTTTCGACCTCAAATATTCTTCCCAGATCGCGAAGATACAACATGGCTTTCGTGTGGTCTTTCGAGGCAGCTGCCAATAAAGCAACCTCGTCGACTACTATGGATGCAGGTAATTGAATCGATAATGCCCTTACTAATTCATCCCGCCTCGCTACCCACTCGTCAGTTTCCTTTATATTTGCATAAAGGATACCGTTTATCTTTTCTAACTCTTCGACCCTTGGGATTAAAGAGTTATTTTCCTTTTTTAATTGGACGACCCCTTGCTCATCTCCTCTTGCATGAGCGAAGAGCCACCAACCAATGATATTGCTAACAACCAAGAAAAAAATAATGATCGCTATGGATAATCTTTTTTTGTTCATTTTGGAACCTCCTAATTTTGAATTGTGAAGAACCAATTTCTCCACAACTGAGGCAAGAAATCATTTTTTTCACTTCTTAACTCGGTTGTGGAGAGCTGCTGTTTTTGAAAAATAGTGAATTCCTCTCCAACAGCAGCCCAAAATTTATCTAATCACTACCACCTCCTTGGTGGAATAAATTTTTCTGCCTAAGGATTTTAGTTTTACCTCTTCCGCTTTGGTCCACGGAGAGATATCTCCAAGACCAAGGTTGAAAAAAATATTCCCGAACCGTCCAATATCACCACTGCCGTCTCCATTAACGGCAATGGAAGCCACCTCGTTCACGACCGCCATGGAAGACAAGTTTAAAGCTAACCTCCTAATGAGTAGATCTCTTCGGTCTATCTCATACTTGAGATCACTCTTTTCTTTTTCCCAATCTTCCTTGGAGCTTTCCAGCTTTTTGTTTTGCTCCTCCAAAGAAGAAACCTCGTCAGCAAGTCTGTTGTTATCATCAACCAGCGCTGTAATTCTCCGCTCTTCACTGCCACCGCAACCAATTAGTGCCACCGCGAAAATTAAGAACAAACAAAACTTTTTCATTTCTAATCTCCTTATCAAATGCGGAGTGGATGTCCTCCGCAGATTCATTACAGTTTATCGACGATTTCTTCCAAGAAAGTTGCGATATTTTCACTTGAGGCATTGTTTGCCCTCAAACGAGCAAGGGCATTTTCTGCTGCTAACCTCGCTTCATTTGTAACAAACTGATCCCAGCCAGATTTATTTAAGACACAAAAAGCCCATGTTACGGGAACAGGATGCTTCTCTGTTTC
>JAQURU010000071.1 GCA_028715435.1 Minisyncoccota bacterium | reverse complement strand
GTCAAAAATTTTATAAAAATTGTCGCGAAGCGACAGCTAAATTTTGAATTTTGAATTTTGCATTTTGAATTATTTTATGATCTATCCTTTTGTTTTGGGCTCTGCCCTTTTATCAGTGGCTTTCGCTGTTTTTTTAGTTTGGCGCATTCAAAAATCTGCTGCTCCTTCGCCAAAAATTTTGGAAATTGCCGGGGCTATTAAAGAGGGAGCAATGGCTTTTTTAAAACGAGAATACAAAACCATTGGTATAACCGCAGCTATTATTTTTGTTTTATTGTGGATTGCTTTGGGTTTTAAAGTGGCTGCTGGATTTTTATTCGGTGCTTTTCTTTCAGCTTTAGCTGGGTTTATTGGTATGAAGGTTTCCACTAAAGCTAATGCCAAAGTGGCTGAGGCCTCCAAGCAAACCCTTGAAAAGGCATTTAACATGTCGTTTCAGGGAGGGGCTGTAACAGGTTTTTTTGTGGTAGGATTAGGCCTTTTAGGAGTTTCTTTATTTTGGCTTTTAACCAAAGATTTTAAGGCCTTAGCTGGGTTAGGCTTTGGCGCTTCTTTAATTTCGGTTTTTGCCAGATTGGCCGGGGGAATTTACACAAAGGCCGCTGACGTAGGAGCTGACTTGGTGGGTAAGGTGGAAAAAGGCATTCCAGAAGATGACCCTAGAAATCCAGCGGTGATTGCTGATCAGGTTGGTGATAATGTTGGAGATTGCGCTGGTATGGCAGCTGATCTATTTGAAACCTATGTGGTTACAATTGCCGCTACTATGATTCTGGGCGCTTTGTTGTTTGTGGGCACTGCAGCGATTTTATTGCCCTTGGCTTTAAGTGCTGTTTCTATTTTCAGCACTATTATTGCTACCTTTTTTGTTCGCTTAGGGAAAAAGAAAAATATAATGGGGGCAATGTATAAAGGAGTTGCGGTTTCAGCTGCGATTTCTGCTTTATTTTTTATTCCAGTTATTTCTAAGTATGCCAAAGGCATGGATTTGAGTTTTGTGAAGCTTTATATCCCAAGTATTGCAGGGCTTTTGCTGGCCTTTGCTTTATTTTTAATTACTGATTACTACACAGCAAAAAAACACAAGCCAGTGCAAAAAATTGCCAAAGCTTCAGAAAATGGTCATGCCACTAATATTATTGCTGGTTTGGCCATTGGCATGGAGTCAACTTTTTTGCCAGTGATTGTTGTGTGCGCTGTTATTTTGCTTAGCTACTTTTTGGGAGGAATTTATGGTTTGGCTGTTTCTGCTGTTTCTTTGCTGTCATTAACCGGAATGATTATAGCCATGGATTCTTATGGTCCAATTACCGATAACGCTGCTGGGATTTTAGAAATGGCAGGGGAAAGTAAAGAAGTAAGAGAGGCAGCTGATGCCTTGGATTCGGTTGGTAATACCACTAAAGCTGTAACTAAGTCTGTGGCAATTGGTTCTGCAGCTTTGGCAGCTTTGGTTTTATTTTCTTCTTATAGCCAAGAAATTTTTAATTCAGGGCATAATTTTTTGTTTTCTTTAGCTAACCCTAAAATTTTAGTGGGGCTATTTTTGGGCGGGCTTTTGCCTTATGTGGTTGCTTCTTCTGCGCTGCGCGCGGTTGGCAAGGCAGGGGGCAAAGTAGTTGAAGAAGTTCGAAGGCAGTTTAAAGAAATTGCTGGCATTATGGAAGGAACCGCCAAGCCCCAATATGGGCCTTGCGTGGATATTGTAACTAAAGCGGCTATCAAAGAAATGATTTTACCCACAGTTGTTATTATTGTTTTACCAATACTTGTTGGATTTTTATTAGGGGCAGAGGCATTAGGCGGGCTTTTAATTGGTTGTATTGTAACTGGCTTTTTTGTGGCTGTTTCAATGGCCACAGGTGGTGGCGCTTGGGACAATGCCAAAAAATATATTGAAGCAGGAAATTTAGGGGGCAAAGGCAGCCCAGCTCATGCTGCGGCCGTTACCGGGGACACGGTCGGCGACCCGTACAAAGACACCGCTGGTCCGGCCATTAACCCAATGATTAAAGTGGTCAACATAATCGCCCTGCTGATAGTTAGCCTGTTAGTGAAATAGTACACCGGTCTTACCAGTGTAACTGGTGTAACTTTGAGAACTATGCTTTTACGGCAAGAACCATTTACCAACGGAGAGATTTACCATATTGTTAATCGAGGGATTGACGACAACTTGATTTTTCAAGACGAAAACGATTATTACAGAGGCATTTTTTCTATTTATGAGTTTAATACTGCTAATTTAATTAAGATTAGAGAGCGTCGCCGGCAAAGGGAGAACTTTAAAAAAGCTTCCACTGGTAAGACCGGTGAAATTGCTATTGAGCCGGACAAGAGAGAAATGCTGGTTGAAGTTTTAGCTTTTTGTTTAATGCCAAACCATTTTCATTTGTTGTTGCAACAAATTCGAGATGGCGGAATAACTAATTTTATGAGAAAAGTCGGTACGGGATACAGCGGTTATTTTAATAGAAAATATGAAAGAAAGGGCCATGTTTTTCAAAATAAATTTACAGATGTGCATATTAAGGGTGATAACCAATTAAAAAATGTTTTTGTTTATATCCACACAAATCCAATAGCTATTATTGAATCAAAATGGAAAGAAGGAGGTGTTAAAGAATTGTCAAAAGCCAAAGATTTCATTGAAAATTATAAGTGGTCGAGTTATCCGGATTATTTAGGAAATAAAAATTTTCCATCGGTAACACAGAGAGATTTTATTTTAGAAGTTATGGGCGGTGAAAACGGTTGCAAAAATTTTGTTGATAGTTGGGTAGAGAATAAAGCTGAAATTTTAGCGTAAAACCTACATACACCGGTAAGACCGGTGTAAATAAATATGAAGGTAGAGATCAAAAAATTGAAAGATGCCAAAGCAGAGATTGATTTTGAGATGGATTGGCAGGAATTTGAGGTTTATTACCAAAAGGCCTTGGATAAAATAAACCAAGGGATTTCTTTGGATGGCTTTAGGCCGGGCAAAGCGCCAAAAGATGTTGTAGAACAAAAAGTGGGTGGTTACAAAATTTGAGAGGAAGCAGCTGAAGCAGCTTTAAAAGAAAATTATCCCAAAGTTATTAAAGACAATGATTTAGAAGTTATGGGCCCACCTCAAGGGGAGATTTTAAAACTGGCTAAAGGTAATGACTTTCAAGCGAAAATTAAAATAGA
>JAQURU010000020.1 GCA_028715435.1 Minisyncoccota bacterium | reverse complement strand
AGGAAAATAGAAACCTGGTTTTAATTTCTCAAAATCAAGAAATGCAAATCCAATGTCAGGATCCAGAAGAATTTCCTGTGGTGCCTAAAATGGAAAAAGAGTTTTTTTGGCAAATTAACGGAATGAAATTATCGGATGGTTTGATGCAGGTTGTAGAGCAAGCGGCTTTTTCCTCGGTGAGGCCGGAAATTTCAGGAGTTTTATTTTCTTTTCAAAAAAATAAATTAAAATTAGCCGCTACTGATAGTTTTCGCTTGGCGGAAAAAACTATTTTTTTAGAGAAACCAGGAGAAAAAGACTTTTCTTTTATTTGCCCCCAACAAACTTGCCGGGAATTAGTTGCAGTTTTAGGGCAGGAAAAAGGGCTGGTGGAAATTTCAGCAAGCGTTAATCAAGTTATTTTTGAGTTTACTGGAGAGCGGCCAGAACAAATAAAATGCAAAATTCAAAGCAGGGTGATTGAGGGAGAGTATCCTAAATATCAGGAAATCATACCTAAGCAATATTTGTCTAGGGTTGAAATAAATAAAGAAGAGGTTTCGAATCAGTTAAAAAAAGCCGGGCTTTTCGCCGGCAAGGTTTTTGATGTTAAATTGTCAACGTTATTAAAAGAGGGAAGGATGAAGTTTTTTTCTCAAAGCGCTGATATTGGTAGAAATGAATCTTATTTGCCCTGTAAAATTGAAGGAGAAGCCCAAGAGGCGGTTTTTAATTATAAGTTTTTACTAGATGGGCTTAATAATATAAAAAGCCACGAGGTTTTTTGCGGCTTTAATGGTGAAACAGGCCCGGCTTGTTTAAAGCCTATTGGAGATGACTCTTATTTTTATATCGTGATGCCCATCCGCCAAACTTAATTTGTTTGTTATCTAGGAAAGCTTTCTTTGGGAAGGTTTGGTAGAACTTTTTGCATAAAAGCATTCCAAATAGGAGCAGCTACATTTAAAGCTGATTGGGACATTGGAGTGCTGTCATTGTTGCCCACCCAAACTCCAGCCAAAAAGTTTGGCGTATAGCCAATACACCAACCATCAACATTATTTTGTGTGGTCCCTGTTTTAACAGCTGTTTCCCAGCCAGGAATATAAAGGGTGGAATTAAGCCCGAACACAGGCGAGCGCGCTATATTATCAGATAAAATGCTATTCATTTCGCGCACGTAATTTGATTGTATTAAGCGGTAGCTTTGCTTTTTTTGTTGTTCTATAATATCGCCATCTTTATCTTTAATCTCTTTAATAAAATTAATTTGGTTTTTTATTCCATCGTCAGCAAAAATACTATAAGCCCCAGCTAACTCCAAAAGTTTTACTTCTCCTCCACCCAAAACCAAGCTTAGGCCGTAGCGGTTTTTGTCGGTTAGGGTGGTTATGCCCATTTTTTCTGCTTGAGTAATGGCATTATCTATTCCAACAAACTTTAAAGTTTTCACAGCCGGCACATTTCTTGATTGAGCTAAAGCCGACCTTAAAGTAATTGGGCCCTTAAATACTTGATCATAGTTATGGGGGTGGTAGCAGTCCTGGCCATAAATATCTTTTTCGGCCAATGCATTACTGGGGCAGTTTGGGTTAAATTCGGTTAAGGTGTCTTCAATAATTGTGTTGGAATTGTAACCCATCTCAAATGCTTTTATATAAACAATTGGTTTGAAGGCTGATCCTGGCTGGCGAGGGCTGATGGTTACATTTACTTGTGGGTCAAAGCGGCAGTTTTTTCCAGGAGTGCATCCAGCTGGCGTTGATGTGCCAAAATAATCTTTTGAGCCAACCATTACCAATATTTCTCCGCTGGTGGGGTCTAGCGCTACTAAACCGCCATTACCCACGCCTAAATACTTCAATTCAGCTACTTTTTCTTCTACTGTTTCTTCGGCTATTTCCTGCAAACTGTAATCTAGGGTGGTTATTACCTTTAGCCCTTCTTGATTCAAATAATCTTCACCGTACTTTTGTTCTAAATAACTCTTTACAAACATTACAAAATGAGGTGCTTTTATAGTGGTTACCGGTTCTGGTGCAAATTTAACTTCTTCTTTTTTGGCTGCTGCTGCTTGTTCTTGAGTAATATATCCTTGGCCCACCATATTGTCCAGAACCAAATCTTTTCTTGCTAATAACTTTTCTCTGCCTGAGCCGTAGGGCCAGTACAAAGAGGGCGCTCTTATTAAAGCCACTAAAGTAGCAGATTCTCCCAAGGATAGGTTTTCAGCATCTTTGTTAAACAAGGCCTGGCTGGCTGCTTGCACACCATATAAATTTGAGCCAAAAGGGATCACATTAAAATACCATTCTAGGATTTGATTTTTTGAATAGCGCCTTTCAAGCTCTAATGCTAAAATAATTTCTCTAGTCTTTCTTTGGATGGTTTTTTTATTAGTTAAAAAATAGCTTCTTATCAACTGTTGGGAAATAGTGGAAGCGCCTTGACTGCTTTGGCCTAATTTTAAATCCACTAAAATAGCTCGCCCGATTCCTTTTAAATCAATGCCATTGTGCTGGTAAAAGCTGCGGTCTTCTGTGGCAATAGCAGCTTCGATTAGTTGATTTGGTATTTTGTCTAACGGAATAACAGTCCTTTTTTCATTACCCGATATTTCGTATAAAATTATTTGGCCCGTGCGATCGTAAATTTTAGTTGACTGGGCCACAATACTTTCCGTGAATCTTTCCGGCCTAGGGAAATCTTTAGTGATATAGACAAAGCCAAAAAACACTGCGAAAGCGCCCAAGGCAAAGCACACCAAAAAAGCCTGTAAAATAAATGCAAAAATATTCCTGGGTTTTTTATAAACTATTCGATTATCTTTTCTTTTAGACACAGTTTAATAATACTGATTTTATTGTAATAATTCAAAACCCCTGTTCCGCCTTCACTTCCGTTAATTAACAGATAGCGGATGACGGCAGGCAGGGGTTTGTTCACCAACAACAAAACAAATTTAAATATCGTCTCCTTCAAACTCTTCGTCTTCTTCTTCCTCCTCTTCTTCCTCTAAGAGGTCATCGTCTTTGTCGTCATCTATATCATCTACGTCGTCTTTCTCTTCTTCTTGGGCGTAAACCCTTAAAAGTTCTTCTTTAAATTCCATTTTTTTATTATACTTGGCTTGCGACCTTTTCAGCTTGAGGCTGATCCGCTTTAGGCGGCAATCTTTAATTGCATAAAGCCATTATATTTATTCAGCTAGCTCTGTCAACCCCAACAAAGATTACTTATCCACATCTTGTTTTCAATGCTCCGCAAATGGCCAATGCCAAAGCGTCTGCGGCATCATCGGGCTTAGGTATTTTTTCCATTTTTAAAGTTTCCTTAACCATTTTTTGAACTTGCCTTTTATCAGCTCGGCCATATCCGCAAATACCCATTTTAACCTCCAGCGGCGTTAGTTCAATCGTTTTTATCTTACATTTTTGAGTTGCTAACAAAATAACTCCCCTTGCTTCTGCCACTGGCAAGGCAGTTTTTAGGTTTTTAAAGAAATATAACCTTTCAATAACAATTAAATTCGGTTTTACTTTTTTGAAAAGAGTAGAGGTTTCTTTAAAAATTTTTTCCAGCCTTTTGCTAGCATTGTCTTTTGGGACAGTGGCAATAATGCCAAAATCAATAGCTGTTAAGTCCTGGTCGTTTTTTTTAATCACGCCGAAACCCGTGGTAGCTGTTCCGGGATCAATTCCTAAAATAATCATTAATTTTTTAAGTTAGAGTAAACGCTCTGGACAGAATCGTTTTCGTCTAAGTCCTCGAAAAGTTTTTCTAAAAGGTCTTTGTCGTTTTGAGAAACCGTAATTTTTTCTTTAGCCACCCAGCCTAAATTGGCGCTTTCAAGTACCAGCCCTTTTTCTTCTAGTGCGGTTTTAACCATAGCTAATTCTTCTGGCTTGGTTGTGATTTCCAAAAAATCTTCGCCATCTTCTTGGTATTTTTCCATATCAATTGCTCCTACTTCAATCGCCAATAGCTCTAAATTCCCGCTTTCTTTCTGATTTCTGATGTCTGATTTTTGGTTTATTGTTATGATGCCAGCTTGGTTAAATTGCCACTTCACAGCACCTTCGCTGGCTATTTTACAGTTTCTTTTTTGAGCGATTTGCTTTATCTCGCCCATTGACCGGTTTTTATTATCTGTAATTCCTTCCACTATTATTCCAACACCAGCAGGGCCTAAAATTTCCACAGAGATTGCCTCTAATGCTTCGCCTTCCAGTTCGCCTGTTCCTTTTTTAACGGCTCGCTCAATAGTGTCTTTGGGCATATTAAACTTTTTGGCTTCATCAATAGCTGATTTTAGCTTGGCGTTAAACTCTGGGCTTCCTCCTTCCCGAGCAGCCAAAGTTATCACTCGTGAGAGCTTAGAAAATATTTTGCCCCTAGCTGCATCATTGGCGTCTTTAACCCTTTTTACAGTTTTTGCATGGCTATGTCCCGACATATTTAACTCCACTTTGTCTTAAAAAATAAAAAAAATCAACCCCGTATAAAAAGCGAAGCACTTTTTATGGGGGTTGATAGTTGATTTAGAGCAGATCATACAAAGGACTCAAAAGATAGAATGCCCATTTCGGGAGCTTATCTGTGATAAGTCCCTGGATCAGCCATATCGGAATTGTTATTATTAAAAAAACAATTCCTGCGCAGAACATTATCAAAAAGCAAATAACCAAAAGAGCTTTTATAGTATTCCTTCGAAATCCATCTGTTTTTTCTTGTATTTCCACCTTTCTCCTCCTTGTAAGAATTTTTAATGAAGACTACTATTTGTTAAATCTTATTGCCTCATATTCTACTCCAGAATTTATTTTAGTCAATAAAAATTATTCAAACTTGAAACGACCGTCGCAAAAGTGAATAAAAATATTTACAACATAAATCCAATAAACAAAAAACCTCATAAAATCAATAAACAAGGCGCTATCGATTTTATGAGGTTAAACATTCAGATTAAGACCTCCTTTTATAATTTTAGTAGCTTCATTTCTTCTGGCCAGGGGTATATATAGTGCCCCTGGTCAAGGCGCCTATAATAGCCATATTTATAAAAACCAAAATATAGCCGATTATCTTTTACAGTTGTTATTAGAGCAGGCGCATATCTGTAAATAGTTGATATAAAGATGTTAGCGCCATTTATCAGTCCATCCCACCAACCTGAATAATGTAACTGTTCCTCTAAGGGCTCTCCTTCATGACGAGGAGTTTCCATAGTTATATCAACCGCAACCAAGTCGCATTCTTTAAATATTTCTTCTAAAGAGCAACCCATGAGGTGGTTTAGTAATTTCCTTATTCCTTCTGCGACAACAGCAAACCTCCTTTTTTTATCGTTGTCTGATGAGAAAAATAGCAGAACATTTAAAGCGTTCAATAAAGCATCGCGCGCCATTCCTGGCGCTATTCTCAAATAGGGAGTTGCCATTTTTCACCTCGCAATTTAAAGGTTAGATTAAATTTTTAAAGATAAAATAACAAAACAATAACAATAAGCGAATACTATTCTTTTTCATAGAAAAGTCAACTAAGCCGACTAAAACTCGGTGGCGGTCTTTTTTATGCGCCAAGCAATAAAAGCTGAAGCCAAGGCAATAACAATTGCTATGCCAACAGCTAAAAGATTTTTGCGTTGGGGCGGATAGTTTTGAATATTAGCTGTAAGGTTATTTGTTGTTGATGAGGTGGCTGTGCTTGGGCTTGAAGTGGCATTAGTTTGGGTTGCTATAATAACATTGGCTTGGCCAGGAGTCGGCTTGGCTGTCCATGACCACATGTTATTTGTTTTGCTCCAGGATTGGCCTTGCTTGGCATTAACATAATCACTGCTATCAATAATTTGACCCGTAGGACTTAAAAGCTCAACACCATCACCGCCATTGTTTAAAGAAATTTTAGTTTGGCTGGATTTTACAACCACAAATCCGTTAGCTTCAACATTGGTATTTTGGGGCAGAGTGTAAGATTTTACTGAACCAACCTTATCTTTTATTTTCCAGCTTGATAAGTCAACTGCAAAATTATTGGCATTAAAAATTTCTATAAATTCGTTTTCTGTGTCTGAACCCTCGGGCGATGGTAAAATTTCATTAAGAAATACGTTATTCGGTAAAGGGCTGGTCTTTACTGCTTGCTCTATTGTTTGTACTTGGCTTGTTGTTGAAATTTGCGGAGTCCTGGGGTCCGCTATTTCACAGTTAACGCAAGCTATGCCCTGTTGCTTGATTTTTTCTAAATTTTTTGAGCCAATTCCCTGTATCTTTAACAAATCATCTACAGAAGCATATGGTCGATTATCAATAATTTTTTGGCCCAATTTTGGCCCAATGCCCGTTAAATTATCTAGTTGTGCCAACGAGGCGGCATTAATGTCCACCACTTCAGTCCCCCAAATCAAAACCGGTAAAAACAGCAAGGTGAAAAAATAAAAAAGCGTAACAATTAACAGCGATGTTTTGTTACGCTTAATAATAAGAATAGACATAGTATTTAGGCCCCTGACAAGATAAATATTTTGTAGGGTAATGAGTCGAAATTTATTTCAGCTCTGTTTCTGATGGAGATATCAAAATTTTTGATTACAATGTTCTCTATGTCTTTTACATGCTGATATATCTTTGTGCCAAAACCCATGACGGCAAAATGTTCACTAATTACGCCGTGATGGTAAAAGATAAACTTTTTTGACAACGCAGCCAAAGCAGCATTTACTTTCTGACAGTGAGAGAGAAAATCATGGGCGTCAAAACCGACCCTTATTGGTACAAGCATGGCCACGTTTTTTGTTAAACCATCCGAAAGAAGAACCAACGTTTTAAAGATATCTATACTTTTTTGTTCGCACTTTGGTTCTGATGAGGATAAAGAGCTTAGAGCTTCTATCAAAGCATCTATTTCTTTCATCATTGAAAGCCCTCCCTTTTAATTTTTGTAGTAAAAAATTTGTCTATTCCGTTAGTTAAATATATTAGCCCTAATTTTGAAAAAGTAAAGAATTAAAACAAAATTTTGGGGAGGTTTTTGCTAGAAATACCAAGGTGGGCAAAAGCCATTTTGGTGGCCACTCGGCCTTGAGGGGTTCTGGCAATCAAGCCAATGCGCATTAAATATGGCTCGTAAATATCTAAAATCGCTGACTCTTCTTCAGCTGTGGCAGCGGCTAGTGTTTGGATGCCAACAGGCCCGCCATTAAATTTATTTATTAAAACTTCTAAAAATCTTTTGTCGTTGGGAGTTAAGCCAAGGTTATCAATTTCCAAGCAAGAAAAAGCATCTTCCACCACTTCTTTGGTTATATTCCCCGAGTGTTTTACTTGAGCGAAATCCCTAACTCTTTTTAAAAGATGGTTGGCGGTTCTGGGGGTAAACCTGGCTCGAGAGGCAATCATTTCCAAAGCTTCTTTTGTGGAGGAAACATCGAGTATACGGCAAGACCTCTCTAAAATTTTTTCAATGTCTTCTTGAGTGTAAAAATTCAAGCCAAAAATAGCCCCAAACCTTGACCTTAATGGTCCTGAAATTGAAGCTAATTTAGTGGTAGCTCCAATTAAAGTGAATTTAGGCAGATTTAATTCCATGGTTCTGGCCATTGGGCCTTTGCCTAAAATTAAATTTAACTTGAAATCCTCCATGGCTGGATAGAGATATTCCTCAACAATACGGGAAAGCCGATGGACTTCATCAATAAACAAAATGCTGCCTTGTTTTAAGTTAGTTAAAATAGCGGCTAAATCGCCAGCTCGTTCAATGGCAGGGCCTGAAGTGATTCTAATATCAGCGCCAATTTCATTAGCCACTAAATGGGCTAAAGTAGTTTTACCTAAACCAGGATTGCCATAAAAAAGTAAATGCTCCACTGCATCCTTTCTTTTTTGGGCAGCTTGGATTATAATTTTGATGTTATTTTTGGTTTTATCTTGGCCAATGTAGGATTCCCAAGACCGTGGCCTTAAGGTTAAATCTAAAATGTCCTCACTGTTATTTTGAGTAATAGGGGTTGACATATATTATAATATATGTTAAGATATTGGTATTCAAACATTAGCCCAAAGTTATAGGAGTTTTTTTCTGAATGGGCAAGTTGGTTACGGCTAACTTGTTTCCGAAAAAACCTCTGGGTTTCAAGGCAATTTGAGACGACTTTGGGCTAATGTTTGCGGCCGAATCCTGGATTTTTTTGAAGGGCTCGGCCGTTTTTATTTAATCTTCTGTAGTTTTAATTATTTCTTCTAGTGTTGTTATGCCCTGTAAAACTTTAATAATTCCGTCTTGGCGCATTGTGGCCATGCCACGCGATTGAGCTTTTGCCCTTAGCTCGGCCACGTTAGGGGACTTGGCAATAAAGTTTTCTAATTCATCATCAACCAAGAAAAATTCAAACACGCCAACCCTGCCTTTATAGCCAGTTGCATTGCAATTGTCACAGCCAGTGATTTCTGGTATTTTCAATTCGCTAGTTATTGCAGGGAGTTTAACTTTTTCTTTTAGGGTTTCAGGCAGCCCATTTATTTCTTTTTTTATGACCTCCAATTCCTTTGAAGAAGCAGTTTTGAGCTTTTTGCATTTAGGGCAGATTTTTCTTACCAGCCTTTGCCCAATAGCCAATTTAATGGCTGGGGCTATGTTGATGGGCTTTTCGCCCAAAGCCATTAAGCGCACAATTGTGCCCGCAGCATCATTAGTGTGCAGGGTGGTTAATAATAAATGCCCGGTTAGGGCTGCTTGCAGGGCAATTTTAGCGGTTTGAGAGTCTCTTATTTCACCAACCAAAATAACATCTGGGTCTTGCCTGACAATTGCTTCAAGCCCGCTGGAAAAATCATACCCCTTTTTAGGGTTTACCTGGCTTTGTTCAATGCCTTCTAAATGATATTCAATAGGGTCTTCAATGGTGATGATTTTTATTTCCGGGCTTTGGATCTTCTTTAAAATAGCGTAAAGGGTTGTTGTTTTGCCAGAGCCAGTTGGCCCCGTGGCAATAATCATTCCGTTGGGCTGGCGTATTTGCCTTTCAAAAACTTCTTTCATATCTGGCCTAATTCCCAAGTCATCAATAGTGATTAAGCTTTTGGGGTCTAAAACCCTTATTACTATTGATTCGCCATATTCTGAAGGCAAAGACGAAACTCTGGCTTCGATTTTGTTTTTTTCTAAAACAATCGTAAACCGCCCATCTTGAGATTTATCGGTTATGTTTAGCTTTAACCCAGAGAGCAGCTTCAAGCGCGATAAAATTGGCTTGTAGTTCTTTTCGTCAAAAAAACAAACATCGTTTAAAACTCCATCTACTCGTAAGCGGAACCTTACTTGTTCTTTTTCTGGTTCAAAATGTATGTCAGAAGCAAATAGGGCCACACTTCCTCCTAAAATATTTTCTATTGCTTCGCTCGTGTCGCTTGATGAACCGCTAGAAAGGAGGAATTGCCCGAAACTTTTAATATCAGTAATTGCTGCTTGTATTGCCTGGAGCTTTTCCTGATTAATGGCAACTTCTTTGGCGATATCGTTTTTATTGTCCATAATTAATTATTGAGCAGAGAATTAATTTTTTCTTGAGCTGTTTTAAAATTGTTTTCTTGAGTATTAAAAATTGCCGCTTTGTTGTTTTGTTGGCCGCTGAAATTTAAGGCTAATTTTTCAACGTTTGCGCGGTTGTTGGGCGAATAAAAAATACCATGAACCTTTAAGGGCGAGGAATTTTGCTCCCACAACAAAAGAAAACCGCAAAAAGAGAAAATTTCGGAAGTGAGTTCGGCTAAAGAAAGCTTGATGTCCTTAGGGCTGGCATTGTTTTTTATCAAGTCCGCGTGGCTTAAGGTGGTTGACAGCAAGCTATTTTTTTGATTGTATTGCAAATTTGATAGAGCAGTTTCAAAAACATATCTTTCGCTGTTGGCAATAAATTTTGTTTGGGCTTCTTGTTCAATTTTTTGAATAAAATAAGGCCTACTTAACGTTTTAACGATTTCAAAAACAATTTCAGTGAGGCCCCGACCTGTTTCTATAATGTTAATATCGCCAAGACAGGCACTTTTTTCCTGGTTGTTGATATACATAGAAAAATCATTTTCTCTTTTGGGCAATAAAGGAGATTGCTCTTTTTTATTAATGCCAATAACTACAAGCAAGCGGCTTGGCTTTAGCGGCCTTAAGTCGATATCTCCTTGTTTTATTTCTTGGCCGTCGGTTTTTAAAAAAAGATTTAACCCAGAGTTTGTTTTTTCATAAAAAAGTTGAGACAGTTTTGCCCCGCCCTCTTTAATAGATATTAAAAAATCCGCCTTGGCTTGGTTGCTCGGCGAATAATTGCTGGCATGAGGAGGAACGTCTTCCACTGGCAAAAAAGTTGCATTTTTGCTAAGCTTTTTTAAACCGTGCAAAAGGTAATTAGCTGCTTCAAGCGCTTCAGAATTATCCTTGGAAGCAAAAATAGCAATATCTTTATATTGTTCAAAAACCCCTTGTGCTTGTTCTAGGTTTGTCATAGATTATTTTCACATTAAATTAAAAGAGTAATTATGTCAATCACAAACAGTGCTCAAGAAACTCAAAAATTAGCTGGTAAAATTTTGGTTGACTTAAAGAAAAATATGCCACTAAACAAGGCATTAGTTTTGGCTTTGCAGGGCAATTTAGGCTCTGGTAAAACTACTTTCATTCAGGGCGTGGCTAAGTTTTTAAAAATAAAGGGCAGGATAACTAGCCCGACTTTTGTTATTCTGAAAAGATTTAGAAATTTCTACCACTTTGATTGTTATAGGTTGCAAAAACCAGAAGAAATTTTAGAGCTGGGCTGGGAAGAAATTATTAATAACCCAAACAACATTGTGGCTGTTGAATGGCCAGAAAAAATCAAAAAATTTTTGCCAAAACAAACAGTTTATTTAAAGTTTAAGTTTATAGATGAAAATCACAGGGAGATTATTAGCACATTTAAAAATACAAAGGAGGTAAAAAGTGAAGCTAGGTAAAAATGAATACTGGTTTATAATTCTATTCCTGTCTTTTTTTGGAGTTATTTCGTTTCTTGGAAGCAAAGAGTCTTTGCTTGAGTCGCTTTTTGCTTTAATCGGCAAAATAGTGGTCGCGGCTGGGATGGCTTTAATTGCAATACAAACAATTACTCGGCGATTGTAGATAATATATAGGCCCCACCTTCCGCTAACTGGCGGAGCAGGGGCTTTTGTTTTTTTAGCTTGAAATGCTAGAATTAAGAAATGTCACAAGGAAAAAAATTATTAATTATTGACGCTAACGCTATTATTCACAGGGCCTTTCATGCTTTGCCTCCTTTGCAAACTAAATCAGGAGAAATCGTTAACGCGGTTTACGGGTTTTGCTTAATGTTCTTAAAAGCGATTAATGAAATTAAGCCAAGCTATGTTGCAGCTTGTTTTGACGTGAAAGAGCCAACCTTTAGGCACAAAGAATTTGCGGGATACAAAGCCAAAAGAGCAAAAGCGCCAGACGAACTTTACAATCAAATCGCTATTGTCAAAGATGTTTTACGAGCTTTTTCGGTTTTAATTTTTGAAAAGCCCGGCTATGAAGCCGATGATTTAATTGCCACTATTAGTTGCTTAATGCAAAAAAGGCAAATTCAATCCAGAATTGAAGTTGTTATTTTAAGCGGGGATATGGACAGTTTGCAATTAGTTTCTAATACAGTAAAAGTTTATACAATGCGC